>CANJKY010000106.1 GCA_947474875.1 Gemmataceae bacterium | reverse complement strand
CGGCGGTGCAACACCGACGCAGCAGTTGGCATGGAGGCGAACCCCGCTGGCGGATACCATGCTGAGACCACGGAGGGTAGAGGCATGCTTCGCACCGCCATCGTCTGTGCCGTCCTGCTTTCGCTCATCTGCCCGTCGCTTGCCGCACCGGTGCCGAAGGACGACCGCGAGGCGGAGGAGAAGAAGTTGGAGGCGTTGTGGCTGAAACTGCTCGACGGCGACCAATTGACGATGCTACGGCTCGCCCGATCGAAGCGGATGCTGGAGTTCCTGGACCGCAAGCTGCACCCGGTTCAGCTCACCAAGGATCAGGCTGAGAAGTGGCTGGCCGACCTGGGTAGCCACGACGTGAAGGTGTGGCAGCCGGCTTATGACAATCTGTTCGAGAACGACCCGCGGCTGGTGATGAAGCTGGATGAATTTTGGGGGGATCTGAAGCCGTTGGCGAGGCTCCGCTTGGTGCAGATACTCGTTCAGAACCACGCCTCCCAGTACGGCGAGCGCTTGGCAGGCGACGACCTAACGAACGAGGGGTACGTTGATGCAGTCCTTCTGAAAACACCGGGCAAATGGATTTACTCCGGGAGTTGGTCCGTCGATCTCCTCCCAGGTCCGAATCGGCAAGCGGGTCAGCAACTGCCGCCCTGGGGGATCGAGCCGCTAATCGAAACTGTCCGCCATGCCCACTGGCGTCGCGTGGAACACGCCATTCTGATGCTTGAAGCGGACGGGTCGAAGGAGGCTGTCGCCATCCTCCGACGGCTGGCCGGGGGGCACGAGAAGGCGTCGCCGACGATCCACGCAAAAAGGGCACTCGAACAGTTGGGCGATAAGTAAGCTTCGGCTAATTTTACTCGCACGATCGCACGGCCGACTGCCTTCACCGTTTCCTCTTCCGCGGCCGGTTTCCGCCCTACAATCTCATCGTCTCCCCTCGCACAACCGATACATCTTCTCGTCCTTTTCATCCCGCGGGGCACGCCCATGAAAGCGCTCGTTCTGGTGGCCGACGGGTTCGAGGAACTGTCCCTGTTCCTGCCCTGGTATCGGCTGAAGGAGGAGGGGGTGGACGTCACCCTGGCCACCCCGCTCATGCACGGGCTGATCGGCCTGCACGGGTACAAGATCGAGGCGGACGCCCCGCTGCGGGAGGTGAACGCGGACGACTACGACCTGTTGGTGTTGCCGGACGGCCCGGCGGCGGAGAAGCTGCGGCTGCGGCACGAGGCGGTGGACGTGGCTCGCACGTTCGTCGAGAGCGGCCGGGTGGTGGCGGCCATCGGTCATGGTCAGCAGGTGCTGATTTCCGCTGGGGCGTTGGACGGGAAGACGGTGACGTGCGCGGCCGGCATCCGGGACGACGTGCGGGCGGCCGGGGCGCTGTACCGGGACGAATCGACCATTCTGGACGGCGGGCTGTTGACGTGCCGCGGGTCGGACGACCTGCCCGAGTTTTGCCGCCGACTGGTGGCGGTGCTGAAATCGCCGGCCGCCGCCCGCGTGGGGTGAAACCCATCTCATTTTGCCCGAGTACAATCCCGGGTACAGCCCCCGGTGCGCGTGACGCCGGGACCGGCCGAACTGTCGCACGCAACAGGTACGAACGAATGCGCCGACTCTCTCGCTGCCTGCTGGTGGCCGTCGCGGTGGCTCTTCCGGCCGCCGCCCCCGCCGTCCGGGCCGCCGAAGTGGACCCGCTGCTCCCGAAAGAGACGGAGCAGGTGGTCCACGTGAACGTGAAGCAGATCCTGGACTCGGACATCATCAAGAAGTACGCCCTCGGGCAGATCAAGCAGGCCATGCAGGGGGCGGACGTGAAGGCCCAGCTGGAGACGCTCGGCCTGGACCCGCTCAAGGACATCGAGCGGCTGTCCGTCGGGATCTGGGGGAAAGACCCGAACGACATGAGCGCGGTGGCCGTGCTCCGAGGCAAGTTCGACGCCAAGAAGCTGTTCGACTCGGCCAAGGATCAGGCGGGCAAGACGCCGGACAAGGTGGGTATCGAGGAGGAGGGCAGCTTCAAGCTGGTGAAGATCACCGGGGACAACGGCAAGCCGTTCTTCGTCACCGTGGCGGACGAGGGCACCATCGTCGGCGGGTCGGCCAAGGGGCTGGTGACGGACGCGCTCACCGCGTTCAACAAGAAGGACAAGGCGAAGCTGAGCAAGGAGCTGACCGCCCTGGTGCTGAAGCAGGACGAGAAGGCCAGCCTGTTCTTCTGCGGGGTGGTGGAGGGCAAGCTGGGCGAGATCCCGGACGGGGCGTTCGACCAGCTGCAGGCGGTCGGGGTGGACCCGGCGTCCATGAAGAAGCAGATCCAGAAGATGTCCACCGTCGCGGCCACCGTGCGGCTGGGCAAGGAAGTGGCCCTGGATATCACCATGGGCATGAAGGACGAGGACTCGGCCGAGGAGTTCGGCGGCAAGGCCGGCAACCTGACCAAGCTGGTGGACACCGCCAAGACGTTCCTGCCGCTGATGGTCGGCCAGCAGCCGAAGGCCAAGCCGCTCATCGACGACCTGGTGAAAACGCTGGGCACGAGCGTGAAGGGCAAAGACGTGTCCATCAAGCTGGCGGTCACCGCCGACGCCATCGGGTCGGTCGCCGGCGGCGAGACGGACAAGTAACCGGCTGAGGTCCGACGAGCCGCGACCGCCAGGGAGCGGGGCGATTTCGCCCCGCTCCCTGGCGGTCGCGGCTCGTTAAGCCGTGGGGTTTGTACGTTCGCGGTCCAACTCCGCCTCCGCCTCGGCGTACCACCGCCGCACCGCCGCTTGGGTCGGGAACCGCACGAGCAGGAACGCCAGCATCCCGCCCACGAACACGATCATCAGCCAGTCGGCCGACAGGTGGTACAGCACGGCGGTGAGCACCGCCGCCCCGTCGGCCAGCCCGTATTCGGCGAACTTGGTCTTGGCGTACAGCAGCCACAGCCGCTCGGGGTCGGCGTCCGGGTCGGGCGGCTCGGCGGCGATCTGCTTGAGGCCGGCCCGCCGCATCGCCGGGATGACCAGCGACGCCACCGCCGCCGCCCCGAGCGTGACCGCCGCCCCGAACACGGTGACCACCGGGATGCCGGCCACCAGCGCCCCGTTCTGCATGATCGGTCGACCGCCCAGCGCGAACCGCACCACCATCGTGATGGAGGTGACGACGACGGCGGTGCCCAGCACGATCCCCAGGCACGCCACCCGCACCGCCCGCTGGCGGTCTTGCAGGTCCGGGCGGTCGAGCGGGTGGGCGTCGTTCGGCAGGTGGTCGGAGATGCGGTTGGTCATGGTGGGTCAGCGGCAGCGGATGTCGTGGTATTCGAGCGGGAACTCGTAGTCTTTCCGCAGCGGGTGGCCGACCCAGTCGTCGGACATGAGGATCCGCCGCGGGTCCGGGTGGCCGGCGAACCGCACCCCGACCAGGTCGAAGCACTCCCGCTCGTGCCAGTCGGCGGCCGGCCACACCCCGCTCACCGTCGGCACCTCGGGCAACTCGCCGGGGGCGTCGCCCTTCCACCGCGGCAGCACCACCTTCAGGGTGAACCGCCGGCCGGGGAACGACACGCTGCTCAGGTGGTAAACCACCTCGACGTGCGGGTCGAACCCGGCCTTCGGGGCCTTCTTCGCGTCCGGCTCCAGGTAGTCCACCCCGGCCAAGTCGTTCAGCATGTCGAACTTCAGCCGCGGGTCGTCCCTCAGGAACAGGCACACGTCCGGCAGTTTCGTCGGCTCGACGACCACGAACGGGTCCGGCGCGTCCGCCTTAGCGGACAGGATCGCCGGGCCGAACTGCTGCTGCAACAGGGCGATGGTGTCGGCGGGGGTCATGCCGTTGCCCTCGGAGGAATACCGACCGCCACGGTCCGCACCGCTCGGAAGGCGGCGTGCAATCGCTGTGACAACACGTCCAATGTGGATGTCGAAGTGGCGTTCGGGTCCACCGTCAACTCGCGACCGAGGAGTACGCCGAACTGCCACGAACCGCCGTTGGTCGTGACGCCGTAGACCGGCACGTCCGGCGTCTGATTCAGCCGCTGGGCGGCGAGCATGGCCGCCGAGCACTGCCCCCACGCCCGCTCGAAGTCATCCAGTTTGGCCTCAACGACGAGCAGGTACGGTACGTCCGGGATCGTTTGCCCGAACTCGGACACTTTGCACACGAAGTAGTCCGGGGTGCCGGTCAGGTCGTCGTCGAACGTCAGCCCCTCGTGGGTGAACAGGGCCAGGTCGTCCGAGTACGGCTTCCACACCTCCCGCAGGATGGGGAACAGCAGCACCTCACCGGCCCCGATTTCGGACCGCCCGATGGGCAGCTTCCGCAGGTTGAACGCCAGTTCCTCGCGGAAGTACTCGCCGAACGGCGGGGCGGTGGGGTCCGGCGGTAGTAGCGGACCCTGGATGAAGGTCAGCCTGTGCTTCTTCACCACGTCATCGACGCAGGTGTAGTTGGTGAACGCCATCCGGTTGGCCTTTCTCGTAGTCGGTCATTGCCATCTTACCCGAATCTCTGGCGGCCAGTCACGGCACGGGAATCCCGGTGGCGTCGAAGTACGGTAGTCGCACGCGGTCGAGGACGGCGGTGTCCTGGGTCACCCGGTCCACGATGACCGGGCCGGCCAGACAGTACCAGAGCGAGAGTACGATCGGCCCGGCGATGCTGGCCACGAGCGCCAGCCCGAGGAGCGGGCCGAACGCCGGCGAGTCCACGCCGACGCGGAGGGCGACCGCCCACAGCAACCCGACCAGCACCAGCCCGCCGAGGCCGGCCCACACGAACCGGCGGCTGAAATGGCGGTGGCGGTCGCAGGCGGTGATGACCACCTTGGTGTGCGGCGGGTCGAGCGGCGGGGGCGGCTTCGTCGCCACCTCGGGGTTGGCTTTCGGCGTCCGCGCGTACCGGGCGACGGCGGCGACCGCTTCCCACACGACAAAGGGCAACAGCACTAGCCCGACGGCCGCGGACACCGGGTCGTCCCCGCTCACCGCCGGCACGTCCGCCCCGCCGCCGGTGTCCTTTCCCTTCGGGTCCCGCGGGTTCGGCACCCACCGCTCGTCCGCGTGGGCAGCGGGACGGCCGCAGTACATGCACACCATCGGGGGCGAGGCGATCGGCCGGAGGCGGTGGAGCGTCAACTCGGGCATGGGGCCATTGTAGCGGTGTAACGACCGGCTGCGGCGCCCTTCCCACGGGTGGCCGGCCGGGTAACATTGGGCCGGGCGTGCGGCCCCTCTTCCCGCGACGGAGACCCTCCTATGACGTTCCGATCGGGCTTACTACTGGCGGCGGTCGGGCTGGCGGCACCGGCGTTCGCCGCCCCGGTGCCGAAGACGGACACGAAGGACCAGATCAAGCTGAAGGACCACATCAACGTGAAACTGGACGAGAACCTGCACAGCGAGAACTACCCGAACAACAACCTGAAGTCGCTCAAGCCCGGGGTGCAGAAGCTGGGCGAGGTGACCTACGACATCGGCGACGGGGTGTTGCAACTGGGCAGCGCGAGTGTGAAGGACAAGCCGGACAAGTTCGAGGGCATCAAGGTTGGCCGCACCGCCGCCATACTGCACTTTCTGCAAGGAGCCGGGTACGACGCACCCAACGACACGGTGGTGGGTAAGTATGTGATCCGGTATGCGGACAAGACGAAGACCGAGGTCGAGATCGTGTACGGGAAAGACCTCGTGGACTGGTGGGCGTACCCCGGGCGGGACGCGCCGACCGCGTCGAAGATCGCGTGGGAGGGGGAGAACGAGGCGTCCAAGGGGTTCGACGCCAAGATCCGGCTGTACCACATGGAGTGGAAGAACTCGCACCCGGACAAGGTGATCGAGACGATCGACTTCGTGGCGGCGGACGTGAACCAAGCGTGCGCCCCGTTCCTGGTGGCCGTCACCGCCGACGCGGGCAAGGCGGAGGACAATAAGAAGGACGAGTCGAAGAAGGACAAGTGACGGCCGCGGTCACAGCGACTTGAGGAAAGCCACCAGTGCCGCCCTCTCGTCCGCGGTCAGGTCGAGCGGCTTCACCGCCGGGTCGAGGTGCGGGTTCTTCCCCCCGCCGCGGTTGTAGAACTCGACCACGTCTTCCAGCGTGGCCAGGCTGCCGTCGTGCATGTACGGCGGGCGGAGCTTCACCCCCCGCAAGGTGGGCGTCTTGAACTTGCCGCGGTCGGCGTCCTGCTTGGTCACCGCGAACCGCCCCAGGTCGGCCCCGCCCCAACTCACCCCGGTGTTGCGGAGGCCGTCGTCGGTGAAGTTCGGTCCGCCGTGGCACTTCCAGCACGAGCCTTTGCTCTCGTAGATCCACAGCCCGTGCCGCTCGGCGGCGGTCATGGCGGCGTGGTCGCCCTTGATGCGGAACCGGTCCGTCGGACTATCGCCCCGCACCAGCGTCCGCTCGAACCCGGCGATCGCCTTCCCCAGGTTGTCCGCCGTCAGCCCGTCGTCGAACGCCTCGGCGAACAGCTTCGGGTAAGCCGCGTCGGCCTTCAGCCTGGCCACCGCGTCGGCCACGGTGGACCCCATCTCCAGCGGGTTCTCGATCGGTTCCAGAGCCTGCTCTTCCAGCGAGCCGGTGCGGCCGTCCCAGAAGTAGGCGGTGCCGAACGCCCGGTTGATCAGGGTGGGTGCCCGGCGGGTGCCTTCCTTCCCGCCGATGCCGACGGCCTTCGCGCCCACCCCAGCGAACCCGAGGTCGGGCTGGTGACAGGTGGCGCAGGCGACGGTCTTGTCCGCGGACAGGATGGGGTCGAAGAACAGCTTGCGGCCGAGGGCCACCCGCTTGGCCGTCAGCGGATTCCCCTTCGGCACCGGGCGGTTACTCAAGCCGAGCGGCAGGGTGTCCAGCGAAATCGATTCAGGCAGGGTGTCTTTGGGCACCGGCGGCGGGTCGGCAGCGAACACGAACACGCGGGGAAGGCAAGCGAGGCCGACGGCGGCGGTGCGGCGAGACATGGGGTCGTCCGATGTGAAGAAGTCGCCGGCCGGCGCGAGTGGGCCGCGCCGGCCGGGCGGGTTGCTACTTGCTCTCCTCAGCCTTCTCGGCCTCCTTCAGCAACTTCTCGATGGCCGCGTCCAGCACCTTGTCGCCCGGGCTGCCCACGTACTTGTGCCGGATCACCCCCTTGTGGTCGATCAGGTACAGGGTCGGCCAGCCGCGGACGTTCCACTCGGTGGAGATCGGCCCGCTGGTGCCCTTCGGCCCGTTCCAGAACGACCGCCAGGTGATGTTCTCCTCCTTCAGGGTCTCCTTCAGCTTGCTCTTGTCGGTGTCCGAGTTGACGCCGATCAGGGCGAACGGCTTGTCGGCGAGAGTCTTCACGAGCGACCGCTCGTGCGGGTACATGGCCCGGCAAGGCCCTCACCAGTGCCCCCAGAAGTCGAGCATGACTACCTTGCCGCGGTAGTCGCTCAGTTTGAACTCCTTCCCGTCCAGGTCCTCCGCCTTGATCTCCGGAGCTTCCTTCCCGACCCGGATGGTGCGGAACGCGGTCAGCTCGGCTTGGGCCGTGTCCTTCCGCGCCGTCAGCTTCGCCTGGGCGAACAGGTCCACCGCCTCGGCCATCAGCTTGTCCGCCTCGGCCGCCACCTTCTCCAACTCGGCCGGCTTGTCCGCCAGGCCGTCGATCACGTTCGACTTCTGCTGCCCGAGGGCGTACACCGCTTCCGCCTTCACCGCCGGGTTCTTGGCCTTGTCGGCGATCGACTTGAGCAGGTCCGCGTCCTTCGGAGCGCGGCTGCGGGCCAGGGTCTGGCAGATGCGGCCGACGGCCGGGTTGTCAGGGTACTTCTCGACCAGCCGGTCGGTGGCCGCCTTCATGATCTCGGCCGCCTTCGGCGACGGCGACCGGGTGGTGGCCAGCCAGCCGAGTACGTCCGGCACCAGCGGATCCTTCTCCTCCTTTTCGACCCGCGCGGCCACCGCCTCCACGACGGCCGCGGGGGCGGTGAACAGGGGGGTCACGCTCCGCCGCAGGTCGGCCAGCTTCATGTCCGCGATCAGGCCGACCACCTTGGCCTCGGCCTTCTTGCTCTCGGTGCCGCCGTTCTGGAGTACCCAGAACAGGGCGTCCGTCGCCACCGGGTCTTTCGGGTTGTCCTCGGCCAGTTTGAGGAACTTGCCGGCGTACTCTTTGCCCGCCCCGTAGTACTTGTCGAGCAACTTCTGCTGCTCCTCGCCCTTGGCCTTGTTGATCTCCGGGATCAACTTCTGCCGCTCGGCGTTGAACTCCTTCACCAGTGCGGTGTACTGCTCCTTCGCCGTTGCCGGCTTCTCGTCCTTCTTCGGCTCGTCTTTCTTCGGCTCGTCACGGCCGGTTGCTAGCGGCACGGCCAGCAGCACGGCGAGCCAGGCGAGCGCGATCCGTGGGATCACGTTACCTCCTCTGGGATGTGAGCATCGGGGCCGCCACCCGACACACGGCGGGCGGCGGAGTGTCCCTGGGGAAGTGTGAAGATACCCGACCGCCGCCGACACTTCAACCGTCCGCCGAAGGATGAGAGGGTTTCACGCCTTCGCCGGTTTTGCCGCTTCCTTCGTGGCGAGT
>CANJKY010000105.1 GCA_947474875.1 Gemmataceae bacterium | reverse complement strand
CTTGCCCGCGTCGCCTTCCACGATGTCCGCGTTCGGGAACCGTTGCCGCAGCCGCTTGCAGAAGTCCGGGTCCAGTTCGACCACCACCACCCGGGTGTGCGGCTTGGCCCGCTTGAGCAGCGTCTGGGTGACCGGCCCGGTGCCCGCCCCGAGTTCGACCACGCACCGGGCGGTGTCGAAGTCGATGCCCTGCACGAACCGCCGGCAGAGGAACCCCTGGCTGGGGGCGAACGACGCCACCGACGTGCCCTTGGCGATGAACTTCTTGGTCATCAGCCACCAGTCGGGGGTGGCCGGGGCGAGGGAGGTGGGGCGGGAGGTGGGGGTCATGGGGTCACTTTCGACGGGGTGGTGAGGAGCTTGGCCAGGCCGGGGTTGAGCGTCGGGTTGGCGGCGGTCAGGAACCGGGCGACCACCCGGTTGATCAGCCGGTGCTTCTCGATCTGCGGGGCGTGCCCGCACTTGTCGATCTGAAGGAAGTACCCGTTGGGCAACTCTTGCGCCGCCGCCGCCGCCGTCCGCGGGTCGCAGATCTTGTCGTGCTGCCCGGTCACCAGCAGGGTGAGCTGCCGCACGTCCTTCAGCTTGTCCCGCACCGTGTACTCCAGGGTGCCCCGCACCGCCCGCAGCAGGCCGGTCTTCCACTTCCGGTCTTGCATCTGCGCCTTGTAGAACTTGAGCATGTCCCGGTCCACGAACTTGGGCTTGTGAAACACGCTGCGGATGAGCGAGTACGTGTCCCCCTTCACCCCGTCCATGATCGGCAGCCGCTCCTCGTCCCCCATGCCGGACGGGCACAGCAGCACCATCCGGCTGACCAACTGCGGGTACCGCACGGCCAGTTCCACCGCCACCTTCCCGCCCAGGCTGCTGGCCACCAGATGCACCGGCCCGGCCTGCACGTACCGTGTGACGTACTGGTGGAACTGGTCCACCAGGTAGTCCACCGTGATCGGCTGCTTGCGGGCCACCATCTCCTGGAGCAGGGTGCCGTCGTACATGAGCACGTTCGGCACGTGGACGTCGAAGTACTTCGCCCAGAACTTGCGGTTGCGGAACCACGACTCGGCCTGCTCGGCCAGCCCGTTGATGAGCACCAGCGGCGGCCGGCGGGCGTACACCTTCGGCCGGAACGACTCGAACAGTTGCGCCCAGTTGGCCATGTCGGGTCCGCTCCGCCGCCGGGGTCGCTGTCAGATTAGGGGGAGGCGTGTGTGGGTGGCGTGAAATCCGCCGCGCACACTGGCGGACTAGCCTACCCGGATCGCCGGCAGAAGCAAGCGGGTGCTTGAGAGTGGTCGGCACACTCCGTGTGTCGTTGCTTGGCTAAAGAACGGCACCAGATCATGCCTACCACTCTCAGAAAGGCCGGGGCACCATTTTCGTGAACGGCCACACGAACGCCTGGAGCGCGGTCAGCGACCCGACCACGCACGCCAGGAACACGCTGTGCCAGATGACCGCCTTGAAGATGTCCGCCTCCTTCCCCACCTGGTTGGTGCCGGCCGTCGCCACGCAGATGCTCTGCGCGTCGATCATCTTGCCCATCACCCCGCCGGTGCTGTTGGCCGTGCAAATCAGCACCTCAGCCTGCCCTCGTTCCAACAGCGGCAGGTGCCCGGCCTCGTACACCTGCCCGGCGGTGATCTTCTGCAAACTCCCGAACAGGGCGTTCGACCCGGCGTCGGTGCCGGTGAGGAACACCCCGAGCCAGCCGAGCAGCGCGGCGAAGAACGGGTACAGCGCCCCGGTCTCGGCGAACGCCACCCCGAGCGTCGCGTCCATGCCGGCGTACTTGGTCACGTAGCTCAGCCCGAGCATGCACGCGATGGTCGGGATCGGGATCTTCATCTGGATCACCGTCCGCCGCACCACGGCCAGCAAAACGCGGGCCGGGACGCGGAGCAGGACGGCCGAAATGAGCACCGCCACGATGCACGGGGTGCCGGCCGCGGTCAGCCACTTCACCTCGAACACCGCCTTCTCCCGCTCCTTCAGCCGCACCCCGCTGGTGCCGAACAGCGGGTGTTCGTTCGCCTCGTTGTGGACCGCCACCGGGCCGCCGATTAGCGCCCCGGCCAGTTCCGGCGTCATCACCCTCTGGAGCCGCCCGGCCCGCTCCACGTCCAGGTGCAGCGTCGGCACCTCGACCGGGTAGTACGACTTCCCCACCCCCAGGTCGATCGGCCCGTTCTTCTCCATCTGCCGGGCGATGCCGATCGCCCCCAGGCACACGGCCATGACCACGAACGGCAGCCACGCCTTCGCCACCAGCCCGGCGGTCAGCGGCGGGTGCGCCTTCGCCGCCTCCGCCTCGGCGGTCAACAGCCGCTCCACCTCCGCCCGCGCTTCCACCGCGTGCGGGTCGGCCGGGTCGGCCGGGGTGGACGGCCGGTGCCCGCTGAGCGGGTCCACGTCGTGCGGGAACCGCCAGTCGTTCTTCGGTTTCCACACGAACCGCAGGAACAGGGCCAGGCAGACCATCGAGAAGATGGACCCGCCGACGTCGGTGAGCGGCCACACGGAGATGCCCGGGATCCAGTCGTGCAGGGTGGCGAACGCGTACTGGAACAGGGCGAACGACCCGCCGCCGACGGCCAGCGCCGGCCACACCTCCAGCGTCTGCCGCCAGGTGCAGATCACCTTCACCATGTACAGCGGCACCAGGCACGACAGGAATGGCAGCTGGTGCCCGCACATGGTGCTGATGGTGTCGCCGGGCAGGCCGGTGACCCCGCTGAGCACGAAGATGGGGGTGCCCAGCCCGCCGTAGCACACCGGTGAGGTGTTGGCGATCAGGCAGATGACCGCCGCCCGCAGCGGCGGCATGCCCAGCCCGGCCAGCATGGCCCCGCAGATGGCCACCGGCGAACCGGACCCGGCCGCCCCCTCCATCAGCGCGCCGAAGCAGAACCCGATGAGCACCGCCTGCACCCGCGCGTCCCCACTTAACCCGCCGATGCTGCGGCGGATGACGGCGAACAGCCCGGTCTCGACCGTCAGGTTGTAGATGAGCATCGCCCCGAACACCGTCCACCCGATGGGCAGCAGGCCGAACGCCGCCCCGTACACCCACGACGTGACCGCTTTGTCCGCCGGCATGCCGAACGCGGCCACCGCCAGCACCACCGCCGCCACCGACCCGGCCGCCCCGGCCCAACTGGCCAGCCACCGCCGGCCGACCAGCAGGTAGAACAGCACCAGCACCGGCAGGGCGGCCACCAGGGTGGACAGCACCCGGTGGCCGAGCGGGTCCAGGTTCTGGGTGTACGAGGAAGCGAACAGCATGGGGGGAGAGGGGAGCGGGGGCGGGTGGTCGGCAGTGTAAGCGGGTGACCGGCCGAAGGCGAGCGGGTTCCGGCCGGTCCGCGGGAACCTCTCCCCGCCCGGTGCGGGGCCGGCCCGCCGGTCCGAGTTGATGAAAAATCTCGCGTTCCGACCAACGCCCGCCCCCCCGGAGCGTCGGAATTGTGTGCCGAACCGCCCCCGGCGGCGGATTTCATCCCGTTGACCCGTATCGCCCCGGAATTGCCTTTGCCACTTCCGGCCGGTCCGGTTTATGATGACGGGATCAAGTCCGATCCGTTTCGGTCTCCGAGTCACTCTCCGAACCCCCGCCTGGCGGGAGGCCCCGAATGGCGAGTATCACCACCACCTGCCCGAGCTGTGAGGCGTCGGTCCTCGTCCGCGCCGAAGCGGCGGGGACGAAGGCCGAGTGCCCGAAGTGCAAGTTCAAGTTCGTCGTGCCCGAATCCGCCGGCGGGGACAACAAGTCCGCCAAGGAGGACAAGGGCAAGAAGGCGGACAAGGACAGCCCGAAGAAGCCGAAGGACAAGGGCAAGAAGGCGGCCGGCGGCAACTCGAAGGTGATTATTGGGGCGGCGGCCGGGGTGGTCGCCCTGATCGTGCTTGCCGTCGGCGCGTTCCTCATCTTCGGCGGGGGGGACGACAAGAAGCCGGTGGCGAACAACAACCCGCCGCCCCGGCAGACCCCGGCCCCCAACGCGGGCGGGGACGACAAGAAGACGGACGAGGGCAACCCGGACGGGGAGAAGCCGGACGGGGAAAAGCCGGGCGGCGACCCGATGGGCGACGCCAAGAAGCCGGTGAAGCCGAAGGCCCCGTCCGGCCCGGTGGCGGACATCACCAACCTGCTGCCGAACGAGTCCAAGTCGGTGCTGCACCTGCGGCTGAAAGAACTGGGCAAGACGCCGCTGTCCAAGGCGTTCTTCGACCGGCCGACCCAGGACCTGATGAAGACCCACCTGCGGATCAACTCGGGCGACCTGGAAGAGGTGGTGCACTGCTACGTCGGCCAGGACCGCGACCCGTTCGTCGTCCTCCGCACGTCCGTCGACCTGGACGAGGCGGTGACCACCGTCCCGCAGATGGACACCGAGCGGCCGATGAACAGCCCGATCAAGGGGCGGGAGTTCCGCACCTTCCGGTCGAACGCGTTCGTCACCGCCATCGCCGACTCGATCAACTTCGCCGAGCTGCTCGGGGTGAACCCGACCCGCCCCGCCCCGCGGGCGGACGCCCGCAAGTTCGCCGTCAGCCTGTACGACAGCCGCACCCTGCTGGTGGCCGAAACGAACACCCTGCAGCGGTTCCTGACCGACCTGAACGAGGACGGGTACCCGACCTACCTGAGCAAGTACGAGAAGCCGACGGTGGAGGAGCCGCCGGAAGACCCGACCGCCCCGCCGAAGGAGAAGAAGGACGACGGGGACAACAGCCCGGGCGCCGGGGCGGGCGTGCCGCCGGGCATCGGCGGCGGGCCGCCGGCCAAGGACGACGGGAAGAAAGACGGCGGCAACCCGGGCGCCGGGGCGGGCATCCCGCCCGGCATCCCCGGCGGCCCGCCGGCCGGGGCGGGCGGCCCGCCCGGCGGGCGGGGCGGAAGCGCCAGCCGGCCGAAGCCGCGGAACACCATCACCGGCAACCCGGCGTACCGCACCGTCGTGATCGGGCTGAAGAAGGCGCTCAACCAGTTGGAGGACGAGTCGGCGGACACCCCGGCCATCCTGTTCGCCGCGGAAATCGACCACACCATGCTGAACCGGTATGACGTCCGCGACGTGGTGCCCGGCAACGCCGCCACCCCGAACCTGGTGCGGAGCGTGATGGCCGGCGTGAAAGTGGCCGGCGTCGCCGTGTCCGCCCTGACCGAGAAGAAGGGGTCGGCCATCGGCTACCTGGACTACGCCAACGACACCCAGGCGAAGGCGGCGGTGGCCGACCACATCATGCCCGCGCTCACCCTGGTGAGCGGGGTGTTCGAAAAGAACTTCAAGGACCAGCTGGGGGTGCGGGACGTCAACCGGCAGGGCGGCGACCAGCCGGGCGGCGGCGGCCGCGGGTACGGCAACCCCGGCTACGGCGGGGGCAGCGGGTACGGCCCGGGCAGCGGCGGGTACGGCCCGCCCGGCGGAGGCGGCAGCGACGGCCCCGGCGCCGCCCCTGGTAAAGGCGGCCGGTCCAACGACCCGGACGCGAACGCCCCCCGGTCCGGTGGTGGCAGTGATGACGCCCAGGCCCCGCCCCCGCCCCCGCCCCCGCCGCCTCCTGGTGGCGGTGGTGGCGGCGGCGGCGGGTACGGCCCGCCCGGCGGTGGGGGCTACGGCCCTCCGGGTGGCGGCGGGTACGGCCCGCCCGGCTCGGCCGGCTCCACCGGGTCGAGCAACGCCTCGTCCCGCATCGACGTGTTCCAGTTCGACACCACCGTCACCCTGAAGGGCGAGTTCACCTGGAAGGCCGACCCGTTCAACACGGTCATCCGCTCGGCCGTCGAGCGGACCGCGTCCATCGTCCACGGCAAGCTGGCCCTGCTGTCCGGGGACAACGGCATCCTGGCGTTCACCGACCGCGAGGTGAACGGGGTGAAGCAGCCGGGCGTGCTGAAGCGGTATCTGGACGCCAAGGGCGAGTTCCCGTGGGCGGCCCTCGACCGCGAGCCGGAGAGCGCCCGCCGCGGGCTGCCCTACCCGCCCGAGCAGCGGCTCAGCTTCTTCGTCGAGATGCTGCCGTACATGGGCAAGCAGGACCTGTACTCGAAGTTCGACCAGGCCGCCCGGCGGCAGCCGTGGTACTCGACCGACAACCTGCGGGCGGCCGAGATCTGGCTGCCGGAACTGCTGGTGGCCGACTACCCGGCGTCCGCGTGGCGGGCGACCAGCGACCTGATCCCGGACGGGCGGGCGGTCGGCGGCACCAACTACGTGGCGGTGGCCGGGGTGGGCCTGGACGCCGCCCGGATGACCCCGGCCGACCCGGCCGCGGCCAAGAAGGTGGGCA
The DNA here is from genome assembly GCA_947474875.1 of Gemmataceae bacterium. Taxonomy (GTDB): domain Bacteria; phylum Planctomycetota; class Planctomycetia; order Gemmatales; family Gemmataceae; genus JALHQU01. The sequence goes on along the minus strand of CANJKY010000105.1, from coordinate 2,252 downwards.
TCCTCGGGTACGGGTTCGGGTCCAAGCCGGCGGACGTGACCGACGGGCTGGCGAACACCATGTTCCTCATCCAGACCCCGCCGGACGGCATCCAGCGGCCGTGGGTGGCCGGCGGCGGGGCCACCGCCGCCGGGGTGGACGACCGCGGCGACCCGGTCAAGCCGTTCCTGGTGAAGCGGGCGGACGGCAGCCGCAGCACGATGGTGCTGATGGGCGACGGGTCGGTGCGGACCATCCGCGAGGGGATCAACCCGGAGGTGTTCCGCGGCATGGCCACCCGCGCCGGCGGGGAGTCCATCCCCGACCTGGACAAGACCGCCCCGAAGGTCACCCAGCCGGGGTTCGCCGAACTGAAGACGCAGAAGTGACGGCCTGACGGGTGAAGCGAACCGAGCGGCCCCGGTCGGATGACCGGGGCCGCCGGCGTTTCGGGGAGGCCGAGTGACACCTGCTCAGCCCAGCAGCCGGGTGACGGACGCCAGAGCCAGTTCGGCCACCTGGGTCGGCTTCGCCCGCCACACCTGCGGGTTCAGCACCTCCACGCTCACCGCCCCGGCGTACCCGATCTGCCGCAGCCGGTCCACGATCGGCCCGAGTCGGAAGTCGCCCTCGCCGGGGAACACGCGGTCGGCGTCGGTCATCAGTTCCCGCGGCACGCCGGGCACGTCGCACACCTGCACGTGCGCCAGGTTGGCCGCCGTCAGCCGGTCCAGGTCGTCGGTCTTGCTCGGCCCCTTGTAGAAGTGGTAGGTGTCCAGGCACACGCCGACGTTCGGCTCGCGGCACTGCTCGACCAGGGTGACGGCGGTGTCCAGGCTGGTGCAGAACGTGTCGGTGCCGCGGAACTCCAGCGCCAGGGTGACGCCGAACCCGCCCGCCCACCGCCCGGCCTCGGCCAGCGACGCCACCGCCCGGCCCAGGTTCGTCGCGTCCGCCGGCACCGCGAAGTCGGCCACCAGCACCAGCGTGCGGACGCCGAACGTCTGACACAGGTCCAGCCGCCGCTTGAGCAGGTCGAACGCCGCCTTCCGCGCCTCCCCCTGCGACAGCAGCAGCCCGCCCTGGTACGCCGCCGCCGGCAGGCTCACCCCGCGATCGGCCAGTAGTGCTCGCGTGTCCGCGACGGACGCTTTTTCCAGGTGCGTTTCCAGCTTGGTCAGCCACACCTCGACGGCGGTCACGCCGCCGCCGGCCGCCGCCGCGATGTCGTCGGCGAACGGGGTGGGTAGGGTACACGCCTGGCTGACGCACGGGATCACGACCGGCTCCGGAGTGGACTACTTCGACAGCACCAGCACCCAGATGATCACCGCCAGCAGGTTGAACAGCACGAACAGGGCGGCGCCGACGAGCAGCATGTTCCGCGACACCGCCGGCCGCGGGCGGCGAACCGTCGCTACCGCCGCCGTCGTCGACTCGTCCGACGGGTGCGGGTCGGCCGGCGACCACGCCGCCGGGGTGAACACTTCGCCCACCCCGCCGCCCACCGCCGGGTGCGCCGCCCACCCGACCGGCGGGGCCGCGGGTTCCACCAGCGGCACCTCGGCGGAGTCGGTGGCCGGGTTCGGGGGGGTCGGGGCGGGCGGAATGCCCTTCACCAGCCGGTCGAGTTGTTCGGCCACCTCGCCCATCGTCGGCCGGTCGGCGGCCGTCGCCGCCCGCATCCGCCCGGCCAACCGAACCAACTCGGGCGGGGCGTCCGGGCGGGTGATGGTCAGCGGGATGACCCCCGGCGGCCGGCCGGTGAGCAGGAAGGCCAGCACCCCGCCGAGCATGAACACGTCCCCGGCCGGGGTGTGCTCGCTCGACTCCCGCCGCTCCGGCGGCAGGTAGCTGGCGTCCCAGTCGGCCGGCCAGTCGGCCGCCTTCGCCCGCTCGGGCACCAGCCCGAGTTCGCACACCCGCACGCTCGCCGTCGCCCCAGGCCGGTATCGGGTGGACCCGTCGTCCCGCGGCTTGCCCATCGGCACCAGCGGGCCGGCGGACAGGTGAGCCGGGCGGACGTCCCCGTGGGCGAGGCCGGCGGCGTGGGCGGCCTCCAGCCCGCGGGCCGCCTGCCGGGTGAACTCGGCGGCCAGCAGCACCGGCATCGGCCCGATGTCCTCGATCAGCACTTGCAGGTCCGCCCCGTCCAGCGGGTCGACGACGACGAACGGCTCGCCGGCGTGCATCCCGGCGTCCAGAACCGGGGCGAGGTGCGGGTGCGACACGCGGGCCGCGGCCTCGGCGCGGGCGACGTAGGCGGCGGGGGT
>CANJKY010000104.1 GCA_947474875.1 Gemmataceae bacterium | reverse complement strand
GTTGATGCGGGCGAACACCGGCCAGTACGCGTCCTCGGCCGGGTGCCCCCAGGCGGTGCCCCAGGTGTCCGAGTTGTTCGGCATGCCGGCCGGTCCGCAGGCTTTGCGCTTCTCGGCGATGAACGCCGTGTTGCTCAGCCCGTCGGTGATGTCCGTCAACTTCCGCTGGCCGTGCGTCTTGTGCCAGCTCCAGATGCTCGGCTCCACCATGTTGTCCGGCCGGCCGAACACCTGGAAGTTGCACGCGTAGCTGCACAGGGCCACGTCCGTCGGGTTCTGCCACATCCAGCTGGCGGAGAACTCGCCGCGGGCGACGTCCCCCACCCCGGTCGGGTCGTTCGGGGCGACGAGCACCTTCAGCGGCACGCTCATGGCCGCCTGGGTGGTGCTGCCCAACTGCCCCAGCCCGCTGCCCGGCCAGTTGCTGATGTTGTTCTGGATCACCCCCTGCTCGTAGTACGGCAGCAGGCAGAAGAAGAACGTGCCGTCGCTGGTCGTGTACCCGCCGGTGTACGCCGGGTTGCTCCACCAGAACGCCACCGCCGGCGGCAGCACCCCGAGCGAGTCGTGCCCGTTGTGTGCGGCCAGCCCGATCTGCTTGATGTTGTTCATGCTCGACATGCGGGCGGCGGCCTCCCGCACTTTTTGCACGGCCGGCAGGAGCAGGCCGATGAGGATGGCGATGATGGCGATCACCACCAGCAGCTCGATCAGGGTGAACGCCGACCGGCGGGAGAGTGGCTGAGACACGGCGGGCTCCGTCATGGGAATGGGGGCGCCGGGCCGGTGCGGGGCGCACGGCCGGGGGCGGTCCGGGTTGGGTAGCGGTTGTGTGTTCCTGACTCGGCGACCAGTCGAATGGTGATGGACGCACTCTACGCGCCGGCCCCGGCACTTGGGTAGCCGAAAAAACTATGAGTGAGAGGGGTCTCACGCCGCTGCCCACCCGCCAGCATAAGATTCCGACACCTCCCACAAATGCAGCCCCGCGAACACGTCATGAAGCGAATCCGGATCGGCAACGGGTGCGGGTTCTGGGGCGACAGTGTGGACGCCCCGGTGCGGCTGGCCGAGGCCGGGAACCTGGACTACCTGACGCTCGAGTACCTCGCCGAACTCACCATGTCGATCCTGGCGCTGCTGCGGCAGCGCGACCCGACCGCCGGGTACGCCACCGATTTCGTCGAGGTGCTCGGCCGGCTCGCCCCGCAGTTGAAGAAGCAGCCGGGACTGAAAATCGTGACCAACGCCGGCGGGATGAACCCGGCGGCGTGCGCCGCCGCGGCGAAGGAGACGCTGACGAAGGCGGGCATCACGGATCGCAAGATCGGCGTGGTGTCCGGCGACGACCTGCTACCGCGGCTGGACGAGTTGATCGCGGCCGGGCATCCGCTCAACCACCTGGACACCGGCGAGCCGCTTTCCACCGTGCGACAACGGGTTGTCAGTGCGAACGCCTACCTCGGCTCGGCGCCGATCGCGGAGGCGCTGAAGCGGGGCGCTTCGATCGTCGTCACCGGCCGGGTGGCGGACGCGGCGCTGGTGGTCGGGCCGTGCATGTACGAGTTCGGCTGGCCGCTCGACGACTGGCACCGGCTGTGTGCGGGCAGCGTGGCCGGGCACCTGATCGAGTGCGGGGCGCAGGCCACCGGCGGGCTGTGGATCAACGCCGACGATTCCACGCACCTGGAAACCGTCGGCTACCCGTTCGTGGACATTTCGGAAGACGGGTCGTTCACCATCAGTAAGCCGGCGAACACCGGCGGGGCGGTGAACCTGGAAACGGTGGCTGAGCAACTGCTGTACGAGGTGGTCGACCCGGCCCGGTACTACACCCCGGACGTGGTGGCCGACTTCACCACCCCGACGTTCACGCAGGAAGCCCCGGACGTGGTGCGGTGCGCCGGGGCGAAGGGGCACCCGGCGAGCGACAGCTACAAGGTGAGCATCGCCTACCGCGACGGGTGGACGGCCGCCGGCACGCTGGTCATCCCCGGCCCGAATGCGGCGGCGAGGGCCCGCAAGAGCGGGGCCATCCTGCTCGACCGGCTGAAGCAGGCCGGGCACACGTTCGAACACAGCTACGTCGAGGTGCTGGGAGCCGGCGACTGCGTGCCGGGCGTGACGCCGACCGCCGACCCGCCCGAGGTGGTCCTCCGCGTCGCGGTCAGGGATGCGAAGAAGGCGAACGTGGAGCGGTTCACCAAGGAGTTCGCCCCGCTCGTCACGAGCGGGTTCGCCGGCACCACCGGGTACACCACCGGCCGGGCGGCGGTGCGAGAGGTGTTCGCCTACTGGCCGGCGCTGATTGCCAAGAGTGTGGTGCCGGCGAAGGTGGAGGTGGTGTGACGTGCCGCCCCTCGATCCGGACGCGGTGGTCGGGTGCCTGCTCGGGCAGGCGGTCGGCGACATGATGGGCCTGCCGGCGGAGAACCTCGGCCCGCGGCGGGTCGCCAAACTGTTCCCCACCTTCGACCGCCCGCGGTTCCTGTTCGGCCGCGGCATGGGGTCGGACGACACCGAACACGCCTGTATGACGGCCCAGGCGTTGTTGCGGAGCGGCGGGGACCGGCACCGCTTCCGGCGGTCGCTGGCGTGGCGGCTGCGGTGGTGGTTCCTGGCCTGCCCGCCGGGCATCGGGCTGGCGACGCTGAAGGCGTGCGTGCGGCTGTGGCTCGGGTGGCCGTCGGACAGGTCCGGGGTGCGGTCGGCCGGCAACGGTCCGGCGATGCGAGCGGCGATCCTATTCATGGCTGCCGGGTGCCCCGACGAACCGGACGGGACGGATAACTTCTACCCGCTCGGTTATGTGCCGTGGATTAGAGACTCGACACGATTGACACACGCTGACCCGCAGGCCGACCTCGGCGCGTTCACGATCCGTGTTGCTGCGGGGATCGCAGCGAAGCGGGAGAAGCATCCGCTCGACAACTCGTACTGGTGGTTCTGGGACGGCGGGCTTGAGACGTGGCGGGAGTCCGACATCCATCGCAACCTGTCCGCTATCCGCCCAGCCTACGAAGCCGGCAAATCCGTCGCCGAGTTCGCGGCCGAGTTGAAGCTCACCCGCGGCGTCACCGGGTACATCGCCCACACCGTTCCTGTCGCCGTGTACGCCTTCCTCCGCCACCCCGACGACTACCGTACCGCCATCGAGTCCGTCATCCGCCTCGGCGGGGACACGGACACGGTGGCGGCAATCACCGGCGCGCTGGTCGGCGCCCGCGTCGGCAAGGCCGGCATCCCGACGGAGTGGCTCGACCGCTGGGCCGACTGGCCGCGGTCGGTGGCGTGGATAGAACGGCTGGCGCTCAAGCTGGCCGAGGGGAAATGGCGGGAGGCGCCGCAGCCGGCGGTGCCGCTGGCGTGGTGGGCCATCCCATTCCGCAACCTGTTCTTCTTCCTGGTGGTGTTGGCGCACATCTTGCGACGGCTGCTGCCGCCGTACTGACCGCCGCCGGTTGTGACCCCTCGCCGCCGCGTGTACAGTGGACGTGTCCGACCGGCCACCCCGAAAGGATCCCCCGATGGCCCGCCCAGAACTGCACAACCCCCGGCTGGTGGCCGTGTGGCCCGGCATGGGGCACGTAGGGGTGAACGCCGGCATCTACCTGCTGTCCAAGCTGGAGATGACCGCTTACGCCGAGTTCGACAGCTCCGCCCTGTTCGACGTGGACGGGGTGGAGGTGAAGGAGGGCCTCATCCGCCCGGCCCGCCGCCCCCGCAACCGCCTGTTCCACTGGGCCGACCCGGACGGCAAGCACGACCTGCTGGTGTTCCTGGGCGAGGCCCAGCCGCCGATGGGCAAGTTCGCCTTCTGCCGCGAGCTGGTGCGGTACGTGCAGGGGCTGGGGGTGGACCGCGTGTACACGTTCGCCGCCATGGCGACGCACATGCGGCCGGAGCACCCGTCCAAGGTGTACGCCGCCGCCACCGACGCCGACCGACTCGAAGAGTTGAAGAAGCTGGACCTGACGGTGGTGGAGGACGGGCAGATCGGCGGGCTGAACGGGCTGCTGCTCGGGGTGGCGGCGGACGAGGGGCTGTCTGGCGCGTGCCTGCTCGGCGAGATGCCGCACATCTTCGCCCAACTGCCGTTCCCGAAGGCGTCGCTGGCGGTGCTCGAGTCGTTCTCCGCCCTCACCGGCATCAAGCTGGACCTGAGCGAGCTGTCCGCCCAGGCGGAGGCGGTGGAGGAGCAACTGGAGGAGTTGCTCGGGCGGATCGAGTCGCAGTTGCGGAAGCAGAACGAGGGCGACGAGGAGGAGGGCGAGAGCGACGGCGGGTTCACCCCGGAGCCGCCGGACGAGGCCGACGAGGAGGACACGGCGCGGATCGAGGAGCTGTTCGACCAGGCGGCGGACGACCGGTCGAAGGCGTTCGAGCTGAAGCAGGAGCTGGACAAGCTCGGCCGGTTCAAGGAGTACGAGGACCGGTTCCTGGACCTGTTCCGCAAGGCCGACGGCAAAGGCGGGTCTTGAGAGTGGTAGGCACACTCCGTGTGCCGTTCTGCCGATCACGACGGCACACGGAGTGTGCCTACCACTCTCAGACCCACCGGCCATGCGCCTCCTCAGCTACAACATCCACAAGGGCATCGGCGGGCGGGACCGGCGGTACGACCTGGCCCGGGTGTGCCGGGTGATCGAGGGCGAGAACCCGGACCTGATCTGCCTGCAGGAGGTCACCCGCCACGCCCGCCGCACCCACGACGACGACCAGCCGAAGATGCTGGCCGCCCACTTCCCCGGCTACCACCACTGCTTCCAGATGAACGTCCACTACCGGGTGGGCGGGTACGGCAACCTGTTCCTCGCCCGCTGGCCGCTCCGCGGGCACCACCACCTGAGCCTGCGGCTCGGGCGGCGGAAGCCGCGGGGGGTGCAACTGGCGGTGGTGGACACCCCGGAAGGCCCGCTGCACGTCGCCAACTGGCACCTCGGGCTGAGCGGGCGGGAGCGGGCGTGGCAGGCCAACCACATGCTCGACCACCGCCTGTTCCGCGAGGCTGCCCACCTGCCCACCCTCATCGCCGGCGACTTCAACGACTGGCGGGACAAGCTGGCCGACGGGGCGTTCGCCGCCCACGGGTTCGAGCACCTCACCCACCCGGCGTCCCGGTTCCGCTCGTTCCCGGCGTTCCTACCGGTGCTGGCCCTGGACAAGGCGTTCTTCCGCGGGCTGACGGTGCGGTCCGCCCGCGTGGTCCGCACCCCGCTCGCCCACCGCGCGTCCGACCACCTGCCGCTGGTGGTCGATTTCCATCTATCGGGCGGCGAGCCGGGAGCGTGAGCGACCGGAGGATCTGAGCCGCGGAGCGGCGGCGGCTGGTAGCCAGGGGTGACGGAGCGGAGCGACGGAACCCCTGGTAGATCGGGGATGGGGTGGAGTCCCGGAGGGACGACGGATTCACGCGCCCCTCCGGGGCTTGATCGAATTGTTGGTATTCCAGGGGTTGCGCTCGCTTCGCTCGCTCCACCCCTGGCTACGGGCCGCCGCCCCTCCGGGGCGAAGACCAGAACGGCCATCACCCCGCACTCGTCATCGTCTATTTCAAGCTCTTCAGGAACGCCACCAGGTCGGCCAGCTCCTGCGGCGTTAACTGCTGATCCAACCCCGCCGGCATCACGCTCACCGTGCCCGGCGTGATCTCGTCGATGTCCTTGCGGCTCAGCCGCACCTCGTCGGTGGCGTTCACCGTCAGCACCACCTCGTCCGCGGTGTCCGACTTCAGGATGCCGCTGAACGTCTTGCCGTCCTTCGTCTGCACCTTCACCGGCTCGTAGCTCCGCACGAAGCTGGCGCTCGGGAACACGATCGACTCCAGCAAGTCCCGCTCGCCGCGGATGGCGCCGATCTTGGTCAGGTCCGGGCCGACCAGCCCGCCGACGTAGGCCACCTTGTGGCACGTCACGCACGCCGCCTTCGCGCTGCCGAACACCTGGTGCCCCCGCCGCACGTCGCCGGGCTGGGTGTTCGCCAGCAGGGTGTCCATCTTCTTCCGCTGCTCCTTCGTCGCCTCTTCCAGGTCGGCGTACAACTTCGCCGCCACCTCCTGCACGCTCTTCGGGTACTTGTCGAAGATCGGCTTCACCTGATCCAGTCGGACGACCGCCCGCAGCTTCGGCGTTCGCAGCGCGGACACCAGGGCGAACCCGGCCTTCTCGTCGGCGGAGCGGGTGAACGCGGCGAGCAGGTCCGGCAGGTACACCGGGCTGACCTCCGGCAGCACGGACGCGAGTTGCTCCAACTGCCCGACCGACAGCTTGGCCCGCGCGAGGGCATCACGAGCGGCTTGTGGCGAGTCCGACCGTAGGTTCCCGGCCATCGCCACGAACGTCTCGTCGTCCGGAGCCATCGTGCCGACCGGCGAACACGCCAACACCAACTGCTCGTCGAACGCGGTCCACGACCGGCCGCCCTCTTGCACCGTCTGCTTCGCGCGGTCGATGATCGACTGATACTTCGCGCCTGATACGGGGATCGTGCGCATGACGTGGAGTGCGGTGGACCGACCGATACTGGCCGCCAACCTCTCGTTCCTGTCTGCCGTTTTGGGGCCGGCGATGATTGCCGCGAGCGGCTCCTCCCAGCACTCCGGCAGGATTTTTAGGCCGGAAGCGCGAATGGCGGAGAGCACGAAGTGTTGGTTGTTGCGGTTGGCGAGGTGCTCCGCCATCAACTGCTGCAAGTTCGGGTTGCCGGCGAACCGGGCCAACCGCTTGATCAGGTCATCCGTGAATCGCCTCTGCTGCATCTCCTCGCGGAAGTAGCCGACCAGTTTGTCGCCCCAGTCCGGGTGGCGGCCGGCGATCCACCACGCGGTGTTGCGGAGGTCGGCGTCGGCGGCGTTCAGGTGCGGGATGACGTCATCGGATTTCATGTTCCCACCCGGCATCTGGTCGAGCGCTGCCAGCGCCGCCCGCTTCACCCGCGGTGACTGGTGCTTGAGGCCCCAAGTCGTCGCCTTCGCATCGCCGGTGTCGATGAGCGCGCGGGTGAGGGCGGTGTCGAGAACGGGGTCGTTCTTCTCGTCAGCGAGGGCGTTGAACAGGTCGGCCGTGAATTCGATCCGCTTCTCCCGGCCGATCTTCGTGGCTGCACGAAGGCGGGCGTGGGAGGAGTTTGACTTGAGTTCCTTCCGAAGCCACTCCTTAGTCTCCTTCTCTCGCCCATGCAAACCGCCAAGCACATCGAGCGGGATCACCTGAACATCGTCGCTCGGTGCGGCGATGATCGTCGGCGCGGGTTTCCCTGGAATATGCTTCCCCTCCCGTTTCACCCGGTAGATGCCGCCGAGGATGTCCTTCTTCTCGAACACCGAACTCGGGCAGCACAGCTTGTACCACCCGCCGGTGTCCACGATGAGTAGGCTGCCGTCGGCGTCCTCGATCACGTCGGTCGGGTGGAAGTCGCGGTTGTCTGAGGAGACAAAGTCGGAGTCGACCGTCTCGTAGGTGCTGCCCTTCTCCTTCAGGATGTGCCGGCTCACCTTCGCCAGGTTGAACTGGCAGGCGAACAGATTGCCGACGTACTCCGTACCGGACATCCCGCCGCGGTAGCAGTGCAGCCCGGCCGGGGCCGCCGGGCCGAGGTGCGTCATCGGCTCGCTCAACTCCGGGCGGGTGCGGGTGTGGTCGTTCAGCGGGTCGTGGTCCTTGCCGTACACCGCCCCGTAGGTGGCGTGGATGATGCCGTCCCGCCGGCCGTTCGCCGGGTGCTGCAAGAAGGTGGTGGTGAAGAACATCTCGCCGGCCGGGTTGAACGCCACGTCCACCGGGTTGTCCATCCCGCCGGTCATCTCCACGCGGAGGTCGGTGCCGTCCGGCTTCGCGCTGTAGATGTGGGCGGCGCGGGTGACGAACTTCTTGCCGCTGCCGAGCGTGAGTTCCTGCTTGGCGAACGCCCCCTTCGTGAAGTAAATCCGGCCGTCGCCGGGGCCGGGGTACGGGCCGTGAACGTCGTTCGCACAGCCGGTGAGTACCCCGCCGTCGAACCACACCTCGCGTTTGTCGACCACCCCGTCGCCGTCGGTGTCGGTCAACTTCTGGATGGTCGGCGGGGTGGCGACGAGCAGCGACCCGGCGTGCCACATCGTCCCCTGCAGGAACGACAGCTTGTCGGCGAACACCGTGCTCTTGTCGAACTTGCCGTCCTTCTTCGTGCTTTCGAGCATCACCACCCGGTGCGTCGGGTTCTTCAGTTGGTCGGCGGGCTTGGCGTTCGACCCGGACGAGTCGGCGACGAACAGCCGGCCCTTGTCGTCGAACGCGGCGGTGACGGGCCGGTCCACCTGCGGGGACGAGGCGACGAGTTCGATGGTGAACCCGACCGGCAGGGTGAACGTGTGCGGGCCGATGGTGGTGCGGTAATAGCCGGCCGGCACAGCCGGCGCCGTAGGCGGTGACACCGGCTTGTCAGCGGCGACGACCACCGCGGCGAGAGCGACAAGAAGCAGGGGGGCGTGGCGCATGTCCGATCTCCGGGGCAGTGGCGTGATTGTGCCACAGCCGGCCGGCGAATGCTACAGCCCGCGGGTGCAGGGTGGGTCCGGTCCCGGGGGGGGGG
>CANJKY010000103.1 GCA_947474875.1 Gemmataceae bacterium | reverse complement strand
GCTTTAGAGTGGTAGGCACACTCCGTGTGCCGTTCCGGAACGGCACACGGAGTGTGCCTACCACTCTCAGACACCCGAGCGGCAACCATGACCGTCCCCCGCTTCGCCCTCATGCTGTTCGTCGCCCTCACCCCCTTCACGGTTCCCGCCGCCGACCCGCCGAAAGTGAAAGCCAAACCGAACAAACTCGCCACCGAATCCAGCCCGTACCTGCTCCAGCACGCGCACAACCCGGTGGACTGGCACCCGTGGGGGCCGGAGGCATTCGAGAAGGCGAAGAAGGAGGGTAAGCTCGTCTTCCTGAGCATCGGGTACTCGTCGTGCCACTGGTGCCACGTGATGGAGCGGGAGAGCTTCGCCAGCGACGACATCGCCAAAGTGCTGAACGAGCACTTCGTGTGCATCAAGGTGGACCGGGAGGAGCGGCCGGACATCGACGACGTGTACATGGCCGCGCTGGAAGTGACCGGCGTTCGCGGCGGCTGGCCGCTCACCATGTTCCTCACCCCGGACGGCAAGCCGATCTTCGGCGGCACGTACTTCCCGCCGGACGACCAGAAGGTGGGCGACGACACCCGACCGGGTATGAAGTCGATGCTGAAGAAGGTGATCGCCCTGCACCGCGACAAGAAGGACAAGCTGTACCAGCAGGCCGACCAAATCGCCAAACGGACCGAGGAGGTGCTCAACGCCGCCGGCCGCGGGGTGGCGCTGGTCAAACTCGATGCCCAGTTGGTGAAGGACGCGGTGAACGAGTTCGACCTCGACCCGGAGCACGGCGGGCTGGGGCGGAAGGCGACCGGCTACCGCGGCACCAAGTTCCCGCGGGTGTCGGCCCTGCTGTTCCTGCTGCGGCAGTCGGCGAAGCCGGGCAACGAGGCGCTCGCCAAACAGATGGCGCTGACGCTCGACAAGATGGCCCAGGGCGGGATCTACGACCACCTCGGCGGCGGGTTCCACCGGTACAGCACCGAGCGGACGTGGACGGTGCCGCACTTCGAGAAGATGCTGTACGACCAGGCCCAACTGGTGGAGCTGTACTGCGAGGCGTACCGGCAGACGCCGAACCCGGCGTACCGGCGGGTGATCGACGAGACGCTGGCGTTCGTGGCCCGCGAGTTGACCGCCCCGGACGGGTACTTCTACTCCGCGCTCGACGCCGACAGCGACGGGGAGGAGGGCCGCTTCTACGTGTGGACGCCGAAGGAGTTGGACGCGGCCCTGGCCGGCGAACCCGAGGCCGCGTTGTTCCGCACGGTGTACGGCACGGACAGGCCGAACTTCGAGGACAAGTACCACATCCTACGGTTGGCGAAATTCCCCACCGACGACGAGCTGAAGCGGCTCGCCCCGCTGAAGCAGAAGTTGTTCGACCTGCGGGCCAAACGGAACCGGCCGTTCCTGGACACCAAATTGATCACCGCGTGGAACGGGCAGATGATCGCCGCTTACGCCCTGGCCGGGCAGGTGCTGAAGGAGCCGAAGTACGTGGCGGCGGCGGAGAGGGCGGCCGACTTCCTCCAGAAGACGATGACGCAAAAGGACGGCCGGCTGTTCCGCACCTACGCCGCCAAGCCGGGCGACAAGCCGACGGCCAAGGGCACCGCGTTCCACGACGACCACGCCTTCCTGATCCACGGGCTGCTGGCGCTGGACGCGGCCGGCGGGGACCCGAAGTGGCGGCGGTGGGCGAGCGGGCTGATGACCCCGCTGAGGCAGAAGTTCCTGGCCGACGGCGGCGGGTACTTCAACACCCCGGCCGACGGCGAGAAGCTGTTCGCCCGCGGCCGGGACAGCTACGACGGCGCCCAGCCGTCGGCTAACGGGATGAGCGTGCGGAACGAACTGCGGCTGTGGCAGATCACCGGCGGCGAGGGCTACCGCAGCGAGTTCGAACGGGACCTGCGGCGGTTCGCCGCGCAGATCAAGGCCGAGCCGACGGCCGTGCCGCAGGCGGTGGACGCGCTCGACGCCGCTCTCACGCTCGGCGGGCTGAAAGACCTGCCCACCCGTATGGCGGAGAAGGCGAAGAACCCGAAGGACTCGTCCGACGTGGTGCAGGTGACACTCAGCCCGCTCTCCCTGGCGGACGGGCTGGAGTCCTACGCCGTCGGCATCACGGTGGCGAAGGGCTGGCACATCTACGCCAACCCGGTGAACAACAAGGATCTGGCCGCGTCCGCTACGACAGTCGAGTTCGAGATCGACGGCAAGCCGGCGAAGTATCAGGACCTCAAATACCCGACCGGGACGAAGTACAAGGACTCGTCCGGGGCCGAGTACGACGTCTACGAGGGGCAGATCGGGTGGACCGTGGTGTTGGCCCACGACGAGACGAAGAAAGCGAAGGCGGTCACGGTGAAGGTGAAGCTGATCGCGTGCGACGACAAGAACTGCCTGAAGCCCTCCACCATCAAGGTGGAAGCGAAATAACCCGCCCCATGCCCCCCACCCCGCAGATCGACCCGACGCTGCCGCTGGACGAGTTGGTGCGTCGCGCCGCGGCGGCCGGCCGGCGGGGGGAGCAGGTTCGCCTGCTCGACGCCCTGGCCGCCCGCACCCGCCAGGGGTACGACGCCATGCGGGTGTTCCAGGCGCTGGCGGCGGTGCGGCCGAACGGGTCGCGGCTGGCGCTCGAGTACGTCGCCCGCATGCCCGACCCCATCCCGCCGGCCATCCTGCTGTTCGCCGCACAAGCTCTTCAAGATCGTTCGAACCCGGTCGGCATGAGGCTGACGGTGGCGGGCAAACTGCTCGCCGCCCTGCCCGACACGGACGCGGCGGTCGGGCCGGTGGTGCGGGCGGTCACCGCCGGCCTGTCCCGCTCCCGCACTCTTCAGCGGATGATCGAGTTGCAGAGCCGGGTGGACCGGTGCGGCACTCTCGACCGGATGGTGGCGGCGAGCGAGCAGAAGGTGTGGCTGCGGTGCCCGAAGTGCCGCCGGCAGTACCTACGGCCGGCGTTCATCCGCCACCTGTGGGACGAGCACCGGCTGATCTTCGACCGCGGCACGGCGGTGGACCCGAAGCCCGCGGTGGAACAGGCGGTGACCGGGGCGGTGGCGGCGACCGACGGGCCGGCGACGGACCAGCCGTTCGACGAGTCGGCCCGGTACTTCCCGCAGTCCACCCCGGAGCAGGTGTTGCAGGCGGTCGCCAGCCGGCAGATGGCGAGCGGGCACCCGGTGCCGGACTCGCTCACCCGCGCCGCCGCCGACCAGAACGCCGGCCTGTGCCCGAGTTGCCTCAACCCGGTGCCGGACCCGATCCCGCCGGTGCCCCCGCCGCTGGCCGTCGGCGGCGGGCGACTGTCCGGCGACGGGTACGCGGTGGAGGTGATCGACAAGCCGACCGGCCGGACGGTGCGGGTGACCACCCCGAAGGAGGGCGAGGAGGACGTGCCGCCGGCGTTCACCCGGCGGTTCGACCCGCGGGCGTTCGGCATGCTGGTGGCCGCCCCGCTGCTGCTGGCCGCGGTGGTGGCGGTCGGCGTCCTGCCCCAGCGGTTCGGGCCGCCGGTGCTGTACGCTCTACTCGCCGGGTTCGCCGGCTGGGTGGTGTACCTGATCGCCCGGTACGCCCGGCCGCCGCTGCCCAACCCGGACGCGACGGCGGTGGATGCGGCCTGGCGGGAGATCGCCCCCCGCCGCGGGGCGAAGAAGTCGGCCGCCCGATGGCTGACCCGGCTGTGCCGGGCGAGCATCGGCCGCGGCGACCCGACCCGGCGGGCGCGGGAGCTGTACGAGGTGGTGGAGAACGCCGCCGTGTGGGCGGACAAGGGCGGGGTGTACCTTCCGCTGTTCGCCGCCGCCCGGCTGCTGCAGGTGTGCGACAACTCCGACATGGGCCGGGATCGGGTGAGTGGCCTGCTCGACGTGTTCGACCCGTTCTTTCTGGGCGAACTGCCGGCCGCCTACGCCGAGGCCGCGGCCGAGATCGTCACCACCGACGCCGTGCTCACCCCGGCCGACGCCCGCCGGTTCGCGGCGCTGCTGACCTCGCTGGCGTTCGACGCCTCGCTCACCCCGCACGACCTGATCCGTGTTCTCCGATTCCTGCCGTACCTGCGGGTGCTGTTCGGCACGCCGACGGCCGACGGGCTGAAGGCGGCGTATGTGATCTGGCGGGGGCGGCGGTCCGACCTGTGGGCTGAGGCCGGGCACGCGACCACCATCTTCGACCTGGCCCGCACGGCGCCGGGGGCGTGCCGCCGGTTGCTCACCGCCCACCCGGACGCGCTCCTGCGGATCGACCTGCCGGACGCGGCGGTGCGGGAGTTGGGCGAAGTCGTCCTCACACCTCGTGGGGTGATTGCCGCTGACAAGGTGCTGGCCGAGCCGGGCGGGGAGGCGGAGGTGGTCCGCTCGCCCCGCGGGTCCGGGTGGATGCTCGCCCTCGGCGCCCAGCGGATCAACCTGGACCGCAAGCTGGACTGGAACACGGTGGACACGCTCGTGCGGTGGATCCGGTTCCGCTCGGACAAGCTGCTGCCGCAGGCGGAGGCGGCCGACCGGGTGAACGCCGACCGCGTGCGGCAGGTGCTGGCGCCACTGGTGCGAACCTGCCCGCTGTGTCACGCCGAGTGTGTGTGCCGCTCCGGGCGGGTCGGCGAGCCGTGGCCGATCACCTGAGTCCCCAGCATTTTCCCCGACGCGCCCCAGTTGGCGTGGGATTATCCCGGCGAGTACCGTCCCCGAGGGCAGTCATGGCCACGACCGGCCTGGGCGGGTTCCTCACCCGCGTCCGCCACACCCTGGCGGCCGACGACCGCACCGACGCGGACCTGCTCCGCACGTTCGCCGACACCCGGAGCGACCCGGCATTCGCCGAACTGGTGCGGCGGTTCGCTCCGATGGTGTGGGGGGTGTGCCGGCGGACGGTCGGGCACCACCAGCACGCCGAGGACGCGTTCCAGGCC
Source organism: Gemmataceae bacterium (assembly GCA_947474875.1). Taxonomy (GTDB): domain Bacteria; phylum Planctomycetota; class Planctomycetia; order Gemmatales; family Gemmataceae; genus JALHQU01. The sequence continues at coordinate 3,662 of CANJKY010000103.1, read as the reverse complement.
GTGTTCCTGGTGCTGGCCCGCAAGCCGGCGGCGGTCCGCCCGCCGGCGGCGGTCGGCGGGTGGCTGCACGCGGTGGCCGTTCACACCTCCCGGCGGGCGCGAGCGATGGCCGACCGACGACGCAGGTGGGAAACCGACACCCGCACCCCGCCCGAGCCGTTCGTGGCGGACGAACTGCCCCCGACCGACCCGGCGGCCCTGCGGGCGCTGGACGAGGAGATAGCCCGGCTGCCGGACAAGCTGCGGACCGCCGTGGTGCTGTGCGAACTGAACGGGCTGAGCCGGCGTGAGGCGGCGGTCCGGTTGGGCATCCCCGAAGGCACGCTCAGCAGCCGGCTGGCGGCGGCCCGCAAGGAACTGGCCGAGAGGCTGCGGCTCCGCGGCGTCACGCTGGGCGTGTTCGCCCTGCTGTCCGCCGCCACCGCCACCGCCGTCCCGCCTGTTCAGTCCGTCGTGTCACAAACAGCAGCCACACTCGCGGAAGGAGTGATCCGAACCATGTTCCTGAAAAAGCTGACGCTGGCCGGGCTGGTGGCGGTGCTGGCGGGGGTTGTCCTGCTCGCGCTGCCGGCGTGGGCGGGTGAGCCGACCGTGCCGCACGTCCGCCGCAACGCCCCGCCGCCGAAGTTGGCGCCGAAGGAGGGGCGCATCCTGCTTTGGCTGGATGACAAGCCGCAACTGCTCAAGCCGGACGGCACCGAACTGGAATCCCCGCTGCCGATGAAGGACGTGTACATGGGCGTCGGGTGGGGGAACGCCAGGCTGTCGCCGGACGGCAAGCGGGTGGCGTTCCACCGCCAGGGGAAGGCGGCGAACATGCCGGTGCCGAAGAACCGGCCGGCGGGGGTGGCGTTCGCCACCAACCGCACCCTGCTGAACGTGCTCGACCTGGACGGCGACCGCACCGTGACGGAACTGGACTCGGTCAACCTGAACGAGGCGTTCTGGATGGGCGACGGCCGGCGGTTGTACGTCCGCGGGCAGGAGATCAACGACGGCGTGGTGAGCGAGACGGCCGAGAGCTGGGAGTACGACGTGGTCACCGGCAAGCGGACGCTGCTGAAGGTGCCCGAGCCGTTCGTCGTCCGCAGCGTCGGCCCGGACGGGAAGACGGCGGTGGTGGACGAGTGGAAGCACTCCGCTGACACCTGGCACCAGCGGGCTCACGTGTGGACCATCGGCGGCACCGACAAGCCGACCCCGCTGCTCGACCTGAACCACAGCTTCGACAACCAGCGGCCGCAGTTCTCCCCGGACGGCAAGAAGTTACTGTGCAAGGTGTCGCACTACGGCAAGATCACCCCGCAGGGGAACGGGGCGTGGACCCTGGACGACTTCAAGTTCAACAACCTGCTGGTGATCGACCTGGCGACGAAGAAGCAGACGGTGGTGAAGGAGTACGGCGAAGACCCGGAGTGGCGGATGGCCGGGTTCGCGTGGTCGCCGGACGGGAAGCGGATCGCTTATGCCGAGTGGAAGCGGATCCAGCCGGCACCGGGGGCACGGTCCCAGAACCCCGTCCGGGTGATGGTTGCCGACGCCGACGGGCAGAACGCGAAGGAGGTGTACACGGCGAACGGATCGTGGCTGATGGGGTTCGACTGGAAGTGAGTTTGGGGTGCAACGCCGCAAGCGGCGTGACGCCGCTTGCGGCGTTGCACCCGTCAGCCCTTCCCCAGCACCACATCCAGCGCCCAGCAGCCGCGGGCGTGCGGGCCGGGTCTGCGGAGGTGGGCGAGCAACTCGGCGTCGGTGCAGCCGTCGTCCTCCAGCGCGTCGGCCAGGATGGGCAGGCGGTCGAACGCCTGCTCCGCCTGCACCCCGGCGGCGATCAGCCGGGCCGTCTCACCCACCCGCGTCATCCACCCGGCCACCACCCCGCCGCTCTGCTCCCACCCCGGCCCGACCACCACCCGCTCGGCGAACGGGTTGCCGATCACCTCGCGGAACAGGTCGCACACCTGGCTGGAAATGTCCTGGGCCACTTCTCGACGCTTATCGCCACCCAACGAAAGACGGGCTGCTTGAACGGCCCACAGCACCGCTCGCTCTGCCCCCACGGTTATGTCCGAACTTACCATCGAGTACATCACACGTGCCACCGCGGCGGTCGTCGTACTCGGCCTGCCCTCTTGCACCATCTGCTGTACGTGCGACCTGGTAGATTCCAGGGCAGCGAGCGAGTACTCGTGATGGTCAATTAATCCGTCTGCGTGACGTTCGACGATGCTCAGGATTTCAAGCTGTCGCTCAGTCAACAGCGACGACACCAATCGGGCGCACCCGCATGAGATGAGCTGGAGTTTCCGCGCCGACGCCTTCGCCCGCACGTGCCGCAGCATGTCCGCCGGGCGGGTGGTGGTCGTCAGCCAGTCGGATTCGGTCATGCTCACGCTCTCGGTCGTGGCGGTGTCGTGGCCGCGAGCTTGCGAGCGGGGTTGCTGGCTCCGCTCGCAAGCTCGCGGCGACGACACGAACGCCAATCCGGTTGCATCTTACCCGCTTCCCGCGTACCGTCGGAACGCCGATCCGCCTCCGCCCCGGAACGACCGATGAGTACGACCCCACCCGCACCCACACCGATCCCAGCCGCCCCGCCCACCCGCGTGCCGGCCATCGACGCCTACCGCGGGTTCGTCATGTTCCTCATGCTGGCCGAGGTGCTGCGGCTGCCGGCGGTGGCGAAGCAGTTCCCGGACAGCCCGTTCTGGCAGGCGATTCTGTTCCACACCACCCACGTCGAGTGGGTCGGGTGTTCGCTGCACGACCTGATCCAGCCGTCGTTCTCGTTCCTGGTCGGGGTGGCGATGGTGTTCTCCCTGGCCGCCCGCAAGGCCCGCGGCGAACCGTTCTGGAAGTCGGCCGTCCATGCCGGGTGGCGGTCGGTGGCGCTCGTCGCCCTCGGCGTCATCCTGCGGTCGGTCGGCGACGGCCACAAGCGGACGTACTTCACGTTCGAGGACACGCTCAGCCAGATCGGCCTGGGGTACTTCCTGCTGTTCCTCATCGGCCAACTGAAGCCGCGGTGGTGGTGGGTGGCACTCGGGGTGATCGTGGTCGGATACTGGGCTGCGTTCGTGGCGTACCCGCTGCCGGCATCGGACTTCGATTTCGAGAAGGTGGGGGTGAGTGCGAAGTGGGCGGAGGACCACCACAACAGCTTCACCGGGCTGGCGGCGCACTGGAAGAAGAACAGCAATCTGGCGTGGGCGGCGGACACCTGGTTCCTGAACCTGTTCCCGCGGGCGAGCGAGTTCAAGTTCAACGGCGGCGGGTACGCCACCGCCAGCTTCATCCCCACGCTGGCGACGATGATCCTGGGGCTGATCGCCGGCGGGTGGCTACGGCGGCCGGAGTCGGCGTGGCGGCAGGTGCTGTGGCTGACGGCGGCCGGGGCGGTCGGGCTGGCGGCCGGGCGGATGATGGGCGAGTTCGGCGTGTGCCCGGTGGTGAAACGCATCTGGACGCCGAGTTGGGTGCTGTTCAGCGGGGGGTGGTGCTTCCTCATCCTGGCGCTGTTCCACGCCCTCACCGCCGGCATCGGCTATGCCGGGTGGACGTACCCGCTGCGGGTGATCGGGGCGAACTCCATCCTCATCTACGTGATCGCCGAGGTGCCGCTGGGCGGGTGGCTGCTGACGCAGCTGCAGAAGCACCTGCCG
>CANJKY010000102.1 GCA_947474875.1 Gemmataceae bacterium | reverse complement strand
GAACCGTGTCAGGTGACGACGCGCTGCGACTCTGTCCTGCCTGGAGGTGAGCAATGCACCGCGCACTCCTGTACGCCGCCCTCGGGGCCGGCGGGTGTCTCGCCCTCCGGGCGTTGCGGCCCCGGTACTCGTTCCGCGGCAAACACGTCTTGCTGACGGGTGGCTCCCGCGGTCTCGGGCTGGTGATGGCCCGGCAACTCGTCGCCGCCGGCGCGTGGGTGAGCGTATGCAGCCGCGACGCGAACGAACTGCTCCGGGCCGAGGCCGACCTGAAAGCCCGCGGCGGGACGGTGACGGCAATCGAGTGCGACGTGACCGACCGCGAGCGGGTGAACGAGATGGTGGCCGTGTGCCGCCGGCGGCTCGGGCCGATCGACGTGCTCGTGAACAACGCCGGGGTGATTCAGGTCGGGCCGGTCGAAGAAATGCGGGTCGCGGACTACGAGCAGTCCCTGCGAACGCACTTCTGGGCCGCCCTGTACACCACCACCGCGGTGGTGCCCGAGATGGTCGCCCGCGGCGGCGGGCGGATCCTGAACGTGGCCTCGTTCGGCGGGAAGGTGGCGGTGCCGCACCTGCTGCCGTACTGCACCGGCAAGTTCGCCCTGGTCGGGTTCTCCACCGGGTTGCGGGCCGAACTGGCCCGCTACGGCATCGTGGTCACCACCGCCTGCCCCGGCCTGATGCGGACAGGCAGTCACCTGAACGCCGAGTTCAAGGGGCGGCACGCGGACGAGTACGCCTGGTTCGCCGCCGGCAACGCCACCCCCGGCCTGTCCATGAACGCGGAGGCCGCCGCCGCGAAAATCCTGGACGCCTGCGCCGCCGGTGATGCCGAGGTGGTGGTCGGGCTGCCGGCCAAGCTGGCGGTGGCGGCGCATTCCGTCGCCCCGAACCTGATGGCAGCGGTGAGCGCGTTCGTGAACCGGACCGTATTGCCCGAGTCCGGAGGGATCGGCCCCGGCGCCGTCCGCGGGCGGGACAGCCGGGGCAAGACGCCGGCCTGGGTGACCACCCTGCCCGACCGGGCCGCCGCCCGGAACAACGAGGTGGCGATCCCGCGGGTGGAATCGACGTGAGGGGGACATGGCCGCTCGCCCGGAAAACATACTCGCCCGCTTCGCCCGCATAGCCGCCGACTGGACCGGCGGATCGACCGCGTTCGGGCTGGCCGTCCTGCTCATCGTCCTGTGGGCGTGCAGCCGACCGCTGTTCGACAGCTTCGACACCTGGCAGCTGGTGATCAACACCGCCACCACCATCGTCACGTTCCTGATGGTGTTCCTCATCCAGCGGGCGCAGAACAAGGACTCGCAGGCCCTCCACCTGAAGCTGAACGAGTTGGTGGCGGCCGTCCGCGGGGCGAGCAACCGGCTGATCAACGCCGAGCACCTGTCCGAGGAGGAACTGAAGGTGCTCCACCAGCACTACTGCAAGCTGATCGAACTGGCCGGGCGGGACAAGAAGCTGACCGACTCGCACTCGGTCGAGGAGGCCGCCGAGCGGCACGAAGACAAAGTGCGTTCCCACCAAGCTCCGGAGGCAAAGTGACCAACCCAGACCCGGATCCGGCCGACCGCGAGCCGGCCAGCCCCTACGGCCCGCACCCGCACGGGGTGGACGAGGCGGCCGGCGGCGCGGACAGCTCGCCGCACGAGTCCGAACCGACCGGCGAGCGGGAGGAGCGGGAGGAGCGGAAGGAGCAGGCGGACGAGGAGGAGTGAGTCCGCACGTCGCATCTCGCGTTCTTCTCGTCACCCCACCTCCCGACCACCGACGGGTTGCCGTCGCCGGTCGTTCCCCGACAATTCGCTCACACCCTCACCCGCTGCCACGGGGGATCCCATGCGTCGCGCTCTGTTCGCGCTTACTGTCCTGCTCCTCACCGTTGGGAGTACACCCGCCGCCAACGAGACCCGGCTGCTCCGGTTCCCGGCCATCCACGGCGACAAGATCGTGTTCACCTACGCCGGCGACCTGTACACCGTGCCGGCCGCCGGCGGCACCGCCCGCCGGCTGACGTCGCACCCCGGGTTCGAGATGTTCCCGCGGTTCTCCCCGGACGGCAAGCAGGTGGCGTTCACCGCCCAGTACGACGGCAACACCGAGGTGTTCGTGGTGCCGGCCGACGGCGGGGAGCCGAAGCGGCTGACGTTCACCGCCACGCTGGGCCGGGACGAGGTGTCCGACCGCATGGGGCCGAACAACATCGTCATGGGGTGGACGCCGGACGGCAAGAACGTCCTGTTCCGCTCGCGGATGCGGTCGTTCAACGACTTCATCGGCCAGCTGTACACCGTGCCGGTGGAGGGCGGGCTGGCCGAGCCGCTGCCCCTGCCGCGGGGCGGGTTCGCCAGCTACTCGGCCGACGGCAAGCAGTTGGCGTTCAACCGTATCTTCCGCGAGTTCCGCACCTGGAAGCGGTACCGCGGGGGCATGGCCGACGACGTGTGGCTGTACGACTTCGCGTCCAAGAAGACGGAGCAACTGACCGACGACCCCGGCCAGGACGTCTTCCCCATGTTCGTCGGCGGGCGGGTGTATTTCGTCTCAGATCGCGGGAAGGGGTTTCGGTTCAACCTGCACTCGGTCGACCCGGCCACCAAGAAGGTGGAGCGGCACACCGACTTCACCGAGTTCGACATCAAGTTCCCGTCGGCCGGGGCGGACGCCATCGTGTTCGAGAACGGCGGGTACATCTACCGGTTCGACGTGAAGGGCGGGAAGGCGGAGAAGGTGCCGGTGACGATCGCCGAGGACCGGGTGGGCGCCCGCGGCGGGCTGACCGACGTGAGCAAGGAGGTGGCGGCGTTCGAGGTGTCGCCGGACGGCAAGCGGGCGCTGTTCGCCGCCCGCGGGGACCTGTTCACCGTGCCGGCCGGCGAGGGCGTGACCCGCAACCTGACCCGCACCCCCGGCGCGCACGACCGCAACCCGAAGTGGTCGCCGGACGGCAAGAGCGTGGCGTTCGTGTCCGACGCCGGCGGGGAGGATGAAATCTACGTCGGCCCGGCCGACGGCAGCGCGCCGGCCAAGGCGATCACCGCCGCGGCGGACACGTACAAGTACGAACTGCTGTGGTCGCCCGACTCGAAGAAGATCCTGTGGAGCGACAAGAAGCTGCGGCTCCAGTTCGTGGATGTGGAGACGAAGAACGTGACGCTGGTGGACCAGGCGAAGGCGTTCGAGATCCGCCAGTTCGTGTGGTCCCCGGACTCGAAGTGGGTGGCGTTCGCCCGGCCGGAGGTGGACTCGCTGAACAAGGTGTACCTGTACTCGGTGGCGGCCGGCAAGAGCACCGCCGTGACCGACGGCTGGTACGCGGCCACCTCGCCGGCGTTCAGCCGCGACGGCAAGTACCTGTTCTTCGTCTCCGCCCGCGACTTCAACCCGACGGCCGGGCAGACCGAGCAGAACCACGTGTACCGCGACATGAGTCGCCTGTACTTCGTCACCCTGGCGAAGGGCACGCCGAACCCGCTGCGGCCGAAACTGGACGACGAACCCGAGCCGAAGAAGGAGGAGAAGAAGGACGACAAGAAGGAGGAGAAGAAAGATGAGAAGCCGGCGACGCCGGAGATGAAGGAGAAGCCGGCGACGCCGGAGATGAAGGTGGACCTGGACGGGTTGGGCGGGCGGGTGGTGGTGCTGCCGGGGCCGGCGGCGAACTACGGCAACGTGGAGACGGCCGGGAACGCCGTGTACTACGTCCGCGGGGCGGCCGGCACCCCGCCGCAACTGTACGTGTTCGACCTGGGCACGAAGAAGGAGACGGCCCTTGGCCCGGTGAGCGGGTACGAGATCACCGCCGACGGGAAGAAGATGCTGGTGCAGAAGGACGGCAAGTACGGCATCATCGACCTGCCGAAGGGGCCGATCACCATCGCCGAGCCGCTCAACCTGTCCGGGCTGGAAGTGGCCCTGGATCGCAAGGCCGAGTGGAAGCAGATGTTCCACGAGTGCTGGCGGCAGATGCGGGACTTCTTCTACGACCCGTACCTGCACGGGGTGGACTGGGCGGCGGTGCGGGCGAAGTACGAGCCGCTGGTGGAACACGTGGCGCACCGGGCCGACCTGACGTACATCATCGGCGAGATGATCTCCGAACTGAACGCCGGCCACGCCTACGTAGGCGGGGGCGAACTGCCGGAGGTGAAGAAGGTGCAACAGGGGCTGCTCGGGGCGGAATACAAGCGGGACGACAAAACCGGCTTCTTCCAGATCGCTCGCATCCTGCCCGGCGAGAACTGGATGCCGAAGCGCCGTTCCCCGCTGACGGAAGTCGGCGTGGACGTGAGCGTGAACGACTGGATCGTGGCGGTGAACGGCCGGCCGACCAGCGAGGTGCGGAACATCAACGAGCTGCTGGTGAACACGGCCGGCAAGCCGGTGGTGTTGCTGGTGAACGGCAAGCCGGCGGCCGAGGGCGCGAAGCGGGTGGTGGTGACGCCGACGAACGACGAGAGCGAGCTGTACTACTACGCCTGGGTGCAGGGGAACATCAAGAAGGTGTCCGACGCCACCGACGGCAAGGTCGGGTACCTGCACATCCCGGACATGCTCACCCCCGGGCTGAACGAGTTCGCCAAGCACTACTACCCGCAACTGAAGAAGCAGGCGCTGATCGTGGACGTGCGGGGGAACGGCGGCGGGAACGTGTCCCCGCAGATCATCGAGCGGCTGCGGCGGCAGCCGGCCATGTACGGCATCGCCCGCAACACCGAGCCGAACGTGGATCCGGGCGGCACGTTCGCCGGCCCGATGGCCTGCCTGCTGAACGAGTTCTCCGCATCCGACGGGGACATCGTGTCGTACCGCTTCCGGCACTACAAGCTGGGGCCGCTCATCGGCAAGCGGAGTTGGGGCGGGGTGGTGGGCATCCGCGGGTCGCTGCCGCTGCTCGACGGCGGCACGCTGAGCAAGCCGGAGTTCTCCCGGTTCGACCTGGAGGGCAAGGAGTGGATCATGGAGAACAAAGGGGTGACGCCGGACATCGTGGTGGACAACGACCCGGCGAAGGAGTACGCCGGCGAGGACCAGCAGTTGAACCGGGCAATTGACGAACTGCTGACCGAGCTGAAGAAGAACCCGCCGAAGCCGGTCGCCCCGCCGCCGTACCCGAAGCGTTAACGGCGATGCATTCCTGGGAGCGCGGGCGGGACGCCCGCGCCCCCAGGCATCAGTCCCGCACGATCTTCACGATCCGCCCGTTGTCGCTGTCGGCGATGTACAGGTCGCCGGTGGTCGGGTGTACGCTCACCCCGTGCGGGCGGCTGAGTTCCAGCTTCTTCGGGTCGGCGTCGAAGTGGTCGCCCTTTTTTCCGCTGCCCGCCACCAACTCAACCGTCTCCTTGCCGGGCACAAAGCGGCGGATCTGGTGGTTCTCGGTGTCGGCGATCAGCACTGACCCGTCCTTGTCCAGGCTTACGAACTTCGGCCCGTTCATCGCCGCCTTCAGTGCCGGCCCGCCGTCGCCGCCCTTGCCCGCCTTGCCGGTGCCGGCCACGGTGCGAATCTTCCCCGTCTTGTCCACCACCCGCAGGGCATGCCCGGAGCGTTCGAGGATGTACACGTTCCCTTTGTCGTCCGCGGCCACCGCCCGCGGGTCCACCAGCGGCTGATCCTTCGCCGGCTCGCCGTCTTTCGGCACCCCGGCCTTGCCGGTGCCGGCAAATGTGCTCACCTTCCGCGTCGCCAGGTCGATCGCCCGCACCCGCTTGTTGCCGATGTCCGCCACGTACATCGTCTTCTCGTCCGGCGTGAGGGCGATGCAGATGGGCTGGCTGAACTCGGCTTTCTCGGACACATCCCCGTCGCCGGCGAACCCGGCCTTGCCGGTGCCGGCGAACCGCATCATGAATTGGCGTTGCAGGTCGCACGCGCGGATCCGGTGGTTGAACGTGTCCGCCAGGTACGCCTTCGTACCGTTTTTCGTGACCACCAGGGTGTGCATGCCGTTGAACTCGGCCTTCGGCGCCGCCCCGTGCGGGTCGTCCGTCGAATCCCCCTTCTTCCCGGTGCCTGCGACCGTCCGCACCTTCCCGGCCGCGTCGATCGCCCGCAGGCGTTCCCCGCCGGCCATCTCGACGAAATAGATAAACTCCTGCTTGCCGATCTTGCCGAAGTCCACGGCGAACGGCTGCGTCACCTTCGGGTCGGCCGAGTCCGGGCCGACCACCAGCACCGCCTTGTCCGCCCGTGCCGTCACAACCGCCAGCACCGCCGCCGCCAGGGTAATGGGGAACCGCATCGTGTGCCTCGCAGCCGCTAGAAATAGGGGGCCGGAGTTTCTGTAGCGACCGCCATCACACCCGGCGCGAGCGAGGAGGGGATTTCGCGTGACCCAGGTGGATCTGATCGTGCTGCTGCTGGCGGCGGTGGTGGCGCTCGGGGTGGCCGCCCGCTGGCTGCGGCTGGCGTACCCGATTCTGCTCGTGGTCGGCGGGCTGCTGCTCAGCCTACAACCGTGGGCGCCGCGGTACGAACTGCCGCCCCAGGTGATCATGCTGGTGTTCCTGCCCCCGCTGCTGTACGCCGCCGCGTTCAACACCGAGTGGCGGGCGTTCCGCACCCAACTGCGGGCCATCTCCCTGCTGGCCGTCGGGCTGGTGGCGTTCACCACCGTGCTGGTGGCGGCGGCATGCCACTACCTGCTCGACTTCCCGTGGCCGGTCGGGTTCGTGCTCGGGGCGATCGTCTCCCCGCCGGACGCGGTGGCCGCCACCGCCATCACCCAGCGGATCAAGGTGCCGCGGATCGTGGCCACCATCCTGGACGGCGAGAGCCTGGTGAACGACGCCTCCGCCCTGGTGCTGTACAAGCTGGCGATCGCCGCCGCCCTGTCCGGAGCGGTGGCGTGGTGGGAGGTCGGGTACCAGTTCGTGTTCGTCGGCGTCGGCGGGGTGGCGGTCGGGCTGATCGGGGCGGTGGCGATGGTCGAGCTGCACAGCTTCCTCGAACGGCGGGGGCTGGCCGACGCCAAGATCACCATCACCCTCACCCTGCTCACCCCGTACTTCGTGTACCTGCCCGCCGAGCACCTGCACGTGAGCGGGGTGCTGGCGGCGGTGGCCGCCGGGCTGTGGGTCGGGTCGCGGTGCGAGCGGGTGTTCACCCACGACCTGTACACCGAGGCGCGGGCGGTGTGGGAGATGGTCGAGTTCGTGCTGAACGGGCTGATCTTCATCCTCATCGGGTTCCAGCTACCGCTCATCCTGGAGGGGCTGACGGCCAGCGCGATCGACGTCGGCCGGCTGTCGGTCGCGGCGGCGGCGATCAGCGGGGTGGTGATCGCCGCCCGCATCCTGTGGGTGTTCCCGGGGGCGTACCTGCCGCGGTGGGTGGACCGGGTGGTCGGCCGCGGCGACCCGTACCCGGCGTGGCAGAACGTGATGGTGGTGGCCTGGACGGGCATGCGGGGGGTGGTGTCGCTGGCCGCGGCCATGGCCCTGGCCCGCGACTTCCCGCACCGCCACGAGGTGCTGTTCCTGACGTTCTGGGTGATCTTCGCCACCCTGGTCGGGCAGGGGCTGACCCTCCCGCTGCTCATCCGAATGTTGGGGGTGGACAGGCGGGCCGAGGCCGAGGAACTGGTCGAGGCCGAACAGGTGTCCTGCTGACACCACGGTCGGCTACATTGTGGAAAGCCCCGAGGGTGTGCTCATGAATCCCCGTCCTTTCCTGTTCGCGTTGTTCGCCCTGCCGGTCGCCGTCGGCTCGGCCGCCGGCCAGACGCCGGACCCGGCGGCGTTCGTCCGCGAACTGTACGTGCGGTACGCGGCGGTGGAGCCGACCCCGCAGATGATCGACTTCTGGGTGAAGGAGATGCGGAAGGGGACGGAGCCGAACGAGGTACTGGCGAACGTGCTCGGCTCGGACCAGGCGTTCGCCCGCAGCCGGCGGAACAACGAGGTCTGGGTGAACGCACTGTACACCGACCTTCTCGGCCGGCCGGCGGAGGCGGGCGGGGTGGCGCACTGGCTGCAGCGGCTGCGGGAACTCCGCGACGACCGGGTGAAACTGGCCCGCGAGTTCGTGCGATCGGCCGGGGCGGAGATCGCTGCTGGCGGCATCGGCGGGCCGGGGCCGCCGCAGGACTTGCCCACGCAGTTCGTCACCACCGTCCGGTTGATGCACCAGGCGGCACAGGCCGAGTGCCCCGGTCGCGACGGGTGGATGATCCGCGAGCAGGCGAAGGCGGTGGCCGGCACCGCGGCCACGTACTCCCGCGTGCTGCAGAACCCGGCCGTCAACCCGCGGCAGTATGCCGAGGCGGTGACCACACTCGACGCCGGGCTGACCCAGTTCCGGTCTGCCCTCGCCCAGTCCCGGTTGCCCGCTCAGAGCACCCGACTGCACGCCGAGCAGGCGACGCAGATCCTGGCCGCCCTGGCCGCCGGCGGGAACGTGCCGCCGCCGATCGGCCCGCCCGGACTGCCCGGCGGACTCAGTCGGGCCGACGCCCGCCGACTGGAACCGCTCGCCAACGCCATGTCCCGCGAAACGGCGGCCGCGAACGCCACCTTCCAGGCGGTGCTGCGGGCGGACTGGAACAACCGCGGACTGCTCCGGCAGGTGGAGG
>CANJKY010000101.1 GCA_947474875.1 Gemmataceae bacterium | reverse complement strand
TTCAAGGCGTCGGCATGGCGGCCCAGGGACTCGTAGCCGAAGGCCAGGGCGTTCATGCTTGTCAGCGTGTCCGGGTGGTCGGTGGGGAGCACGCGCTTCTTGGCCGCCAGCGTTTCCTCGTAGAGCTTGAGGGCGTCGGCGAACCGGCCCACTTTACGGTAGCAGTTGGCCAGGTTGCCCATGTTCAGAAGCGTGTCCGGGTGGTCGGCGGGCAGCACGCGCTTCCGGACTGCCAGCGTCTGCTCGAAAAGCTTCAAAGCCTCCGCGCGTCGGCCGAGGGCATAATAGCTGCTGCCGATGTTGCCCATGCTCTTGAGAAGGTCCGGGTGGTCGGCGGGCAACACCCGCTTCCGGACTGCCAGTGTTTCCTCGCGCAACTTCAGGGCCTCGACGGGCCGGCCTACATCCACGTAGGAGTTGGCCAAGTTGTGCATGCACATGAGCGTCCTCGGGTCGTCCGGGCCGAGCACTCGCTTATGGGCCGCCAGCGTTTCCTCGCGCAGCTTCAGGGCGTCGGCGTGCCGCCCCATACCACCGTAGCTGATGGCCGAGCTGACCATACTCGAAAGCGTGTCCGGGTGTTCCGGGCCGAGCACTCGTTTGCGGGCCGCCAGCGTTTCCTCGCGCAGCTTCAGGGCGTCGGCCCGCCGGCCCAGGTCGTAGTAGCTGTTGCCAAGGCTGTGCATGCTCGAAAGCGTGTCCGGATGGTCCAGGCCGCGATGGCGGGTGAACAGTGCCCGGGCCTGCTCCGCCTGCTCCGCGGCGCGCTCCGCCTCGCCCAGATACCAGAACGTATTGCCCAACGTTTGCCGCAGTCGGGCCTCGACCAGCGGTTGGTCGGTGAGCCCCTGGCCCAACGCCGGCAGGCCGGCCAGGATGGCGTCGCGCAGTGAGACGCCGCTGCCCAGGCCACCGTCCTGATTCTTCGGCCGGCCCGCCGCGAACACGTGATCCTCGAAGAACTTGATCACCGCGTTCGCTTCGGCCTCCTTCGCCTGGGCCTCGGCCCTCGCGGTCTCGGCCTTCTTCCGTTCCTCGGCCTCGGCCTCCCGGGCGATCACAGCCGTGTCGCGTTCCCGTTGGGCGACCCGTGCCTGCCAGGCGAAGCCGACGATGCCGACCAGGAGCGCCGCAGCGACAGCGGCGCCGGCGATCACTTGCCCCTTGTGCCGCCGCACGAACTTCCGCACCCGATACCCCGCACTCGGCGGGTGCGCCTGCACCGGCTCGCCGGACAGGTACCGCAGCACGTCCGCCGCGAACCCGTTGGCCGTCTCGTACCGCCGCGTGCGGTCCTTCTCCAAGGCCTTCATCACGATCCAGTCCAGTTCGTTCCGCAGCAGCCCGGTCAACTTCTTCGGCTCGGTGCCGCGGCTGGCGCTCAGGCTCGGCAGGGCGTCGGCGGTGCTCAACTTGTGGCTCGGCCGCGGCGGTTCCTCTTCGCGGACCACCCGCAGGATTTCGAGCAACCCCCGCTTCTCCAGTTCCTTGCGGGCGAACGGCGGGCTGCCGGTCAGCAGTTCGTACAAGAGCACGCCGAGGGAGTACACGTCGCTCCGCGTGTCGATGTCCAGGTTGTTCAGGCTGGCCTGCTCCGGCGACATGTACTGCGGGGTGCCGACCACCCCGCCGAACGCCGTCTCGATGGTCTTGTCGGTGAGCGTGCCGCCGGTCGCCTTGGCGATGCCGAAGTCGATCACCTTCGGGACGGGGCGGTCGTCGTACAGCGCCACCAGCACGTTCGACGGCTTGATGTCCCGGTGGATGACCCCCTTCTGGTGCGCGTGCTGGATGGCCTGGCACACCGGCACGAACAGCTCCAGCCGCTGGGCCGGGGTGAGCTTCCGCTCGTCGCAGAACTGGGTGATGGGCACCCCCTTCACCAGCTCCATGACGAAGTACGGGCGGCCGTCGTGCAACCCGCCGTCCAGCACCTTGGCGATGTTCGGGTGGTCCATCACCGCCAGCGCCTGCCGCTCGGCCTCGAACCGGGCGAGCACCGCCTTCGAGTCCATGCCGGCCTTGATGAGTTTGACCGCCACCTTCCGCTTCACTGGCTCCGTCTGGTGGGCCACCCACACGCTGCCCATCCCGCCCTCGCCGACCCGCTCGCTCAGCTTGTACCGCCCGGCGATGACGGTGCCGCCTACGGGTTCCGTGAGCTGGTACGGGTGGGTGTCGTTCCCGCCGAACGCGGCGATCAGGCCGGCGTCCAGGGCGGCCTCGGACGGGTCATTGGTGGCGTCGGGCGGGACAGTGCGGGTCGGCTCGTTCGCGTCCACGGGCGGCCTCCGGCGGTGGGGGTGATAGTACCTCCGCCGGGGGGCGAATTTCGCGGGGAAAATGTTTGGGAAAGAGATCGCCTCACCGCGGCGGGGGGTCGGGGAACTGCACCCCGGCGTAGATGTCCGCCAGCGGCACCTGCACGGATACTGAGTTGAGCGTCAACACCGCCTCCAGCCCGACGAACGACACCAGTGCCCAGGAGCCGTCAGCCTGCCGGGTGAACCGCTCGACCACCGCCTCATCCTGCGACACCAGGACGTACTCCTGCACCGACGGCAGTTGCTGGTAGTGGCGGAACTTGGTGGTGCGGTCGTACCGCTCGGTGGACGGGGAGAGCACCTCCACCACCACCCGCGGGTTGGTGATGGTGTCGTCGTCACCGACCGCGGTTTCGACTTCGCCGCAGACGATGAGCAGATCGGGGTAAGTGTACAGCCCGGTGCGGTTCACCAGCACCCGCTGATCCTGCATGTAGGGCCGGCACGGCCCGCCCTTGAGTCGAGCGTGAATCTCGCCGCCCAAGTTCATGGCAACGGTGTTATGTAGCCGACTAGACCCGGCCATGCCTGCCGGCGCGTCGCGGTGCAGGGGGAACATCTCGCCGTCGAAGAACTCGCTCTTGAACTCGGCCTTCTTCTCGATGGCCAAATACTCCGCGACGGTCAGTTTCCGCTTCGGGACGGCGGACATCGGGTGAACCTCCGAGACGAAGGCGGCGCTATCATATCATCCGCAGGGGTCAGTACTCGGCGTTGCCGGGGGTGCGGGGGAACGGGATCACGTCGCGGATGTTCGCCATCCCGGTAAGGAACAGCAGGGTCCGCTCCAGCCCCAGCCCGAACCCGGCGTGCGGGACGGTGCCGTACCGCCGCAGGTCGGCGTACCAACTGTACCCCTCGGGGTGCAGACCCTGCTCCTTCATCCGGGTTTCGAGCACGTCCAGCCGGTCCTCCCGCTGGCTGCCGCCGATGATCTCGCCGACGCCGGGCACCAGCACGTCCATCGCCCGCACCGTCTTCCCGTCGTCGTTCACCCGCATGTAGAACGGCTTCAGCGTCCGCGGGTAGTCGTACAGGATGACCGGCTGCTTGAAGTGCTGTTCGGTCAGGAACCGCTCGTGTTCCGATTGCAGGTCCGACCCCCACGCCACCGGGAACTCCCACGTCTTGCCGGCCTTCGTGAGGATGTCCACCGCCTCGGTGTACGACACCCGCAGGAACGGCTGGGCGGTGATGGCGTTCAACCGGTCGAACAGCCCCTTGTCCACCCGCTCGGCGAAGAACTTCAGGTCCTCGTCGCACTTCGCCAGCGCGTCACCGACGATCCGCTTGAGGAACGCCTCGGCCAGGTTCATGTTGTCGGACAGGTCGGCGAACGCCACCTCCGGCTCGATCATCCAGAACTCGGCCAGGTGCCGCGGGGTGTTCGAGTTCTCGGCGCGGAACGTCGGGCCGAACGTGTACACCTTGCCCAGGCTGCACGCGAACGCCTCCACCTGCAACTGTCCGCTCACCGTCAGGTACGCCGGCTTGCCGAAGAAGTCCTGGGTGTAGTCGGTGCGGCCGTCCTTCTTCGGCGGCTTGTCCGGGTCGATGGTGGTGACGCGGAACAGCTCGCCGCCGCCCTCGCAATCGCTGGCCGTGATGATCGGCGTGTGGATGTAGAAGAACCCGCGCTCGTCGAAGAACTGGTGGACGGACATCGACACCTGGTGCCGCAGGCGGGCGATGCCGCCGAACGTGTTGGTGCGGGGCCGCAGGTGGGCGATGGTGCGGAGGAACTCGTACGTGTGCCCCTTCTTCTGAAGCGGGTACGTCTCGGCGTCGGCGTCGCCGAGCAGATCCACTTTCGTGGCGTGAACTTCCGTCGCCTGCCCTTTCGCCGGCGACGCTTTCACCTCACCCTCGACCGCCACGCTCGCCCCGACCTTCAGCTTCTTGACCACGTCCTCGTAGTTCGGCAACTCGCCCGCCGCCACCACCTGCACGTTCCCCTGGCACGACCCGTCGTTCAGCTCGATGAAGCTGAACCCGCCCTTCGAGTCGCGGCGGGTGCGGACCCACCCGCACAGGCGAACGGTGCGGCCGACGGCCTCGGCCCGGCGAGCGGCCGCGACGCTGATCGTGTCCATCCGAATGACCCCGGAAGGTGCTGTGAGACAATACGAACGATTCTACGAACCGCCGGTCTGGGCCGCCCGCCGCCACCGCCGGTTGCCCGGAAAGTATCTCACCAGTAAGACATCCCTTTCCCTCCTCTCCGTCACTCGCGAGATTCGTTCGTCATGCTCCACTCGGTCACCCGGCTGCAGGGTCTCGGCCTCACCCCCGGCAAGCTCCGCGGGCTTCAGCGGATCAGCAACCCGAACGGCACGCTGACCATGGTCGCCACCGACCAGAACAGCAGCATGATCTCGATGATGAAGAAGGCGACCGGCAAGGACCCGACCTACGCCGAGGTGGCCGACGCCAAGGTGATGCTCTCCCGCTCGCTCTCCCCGTACTGCTCCGGGCTGCTGGTGGACGGGTACTATGGGTACTGGAGCACGGTGGCGGCGTTCGCCGTGCCGCCGAGCACCGGGCTGCTCATCCGGGTGGAGAAGAGCGGGGCGGCGAAGAACGCGAACGACGCCCCGTGCGGCGAGGTGGAGCCGGGGTGGAGCGTGGCCAAGATCAAGCGGGCCGGGGCGGACGCGGTGAAGCTGCTCGCCCAGTTCGAACCGAACGAGTTCGACAGCGCCGAGCGGAACTTCCAGTTCACCCTGGACATCTACAACGAGTGCATCAAACACGACATCCTGTTCCTGCTCGAACCGCTGCACTTCGGGTACAAGGTGAACGGCGAGATGG
Organism: Gemmataceae bacterium; assembly: GCA_947474875.1. Taxonomy (GTDB): domain Bacteria; phylum Planctomycetota; class Planctomycetia; order Gemmatales; family Gemmataceae; genus JALHQU01. The sequence continues at coordinate 3,505 of CANJKY010000101.1, read as the reverse complement.
AGACGAAGGAGGCGACGGCCAAGCGGAAGGCGAAGACGGTCATCGACACCGCCCACTACCTGAGCCGGTACTGCGACGTGTACAAGGCCGAGTTCCCCGGCACGTTCGGCGTCGAGACCGACGCCCAACTGATGGACAACCTGAAGAAGCTGAACGACGCGTGCGTGAAGCCGTGGGTGCTGCTGTCCGCCGGGGTGGACTACGACCAGTACAAGAAGCAGGTGGAGATGGCGATGAAGGCGGGGGCGAGCGGGATTCTGGGCGGGCGGGCGTTCTGGAAGGAGTTCTTCACCTACAAGACGCCGGCCGAGCGGCAGAAGTTCGCCGACACCGAGTGCGTGCGGCGGGTGAAGGAGACCGACGCCATCGTGAAGACCGGCACGCCGTGGTTCGCCAAGTACGGGCTGAGCACGGACGACCTGCACGGCATGCGGGCGGCGGAGGGGTGGCACGCCCGGTACGGCGGCGGCACCGCCGGCGGCCCGGCCGGCAAGGTGGACCCGAACAGCGTGTACTGAGCCAGTTTCGACGGGTGCCGGGCTTCAACACCCGGCACCCGATCGGGTATGATACCCTCGACCACCGAGGGCATTTCGATGACGATCAGGCTGCCGGACGAACTGCGGGAAACTCTGGAGCGGGATGCCGCCGCCGGCGGGTTCGGGTCGGTGGACGAGTACGTCGCCAGTTTGGTGACCGAGAGTCTGGAGCCGATCCCCGCCGGCGAACCCGCTTTCCGCACCCGCGAAGATCTTGAGAAGCTGCTGGACGCAGGCATGGCCAGCGGGGTAGCCGGGACGATGGATGCCGCGTTCTGGGCGAAGCTGAAGGCCCGCATCCAAGCGCGTGCGGCGCTGCGGACGTCTGCGCCATGAGCATCGAGTACACCGCCGACGCGGCGGTTGACATCGAGACCGCCGTGGACGAGTTGGTCGATCGGTACGGACCATCTCCCGCGGTCGCGTTCCAAACCCGGTTGGATTCGACACTGACACGGTTGGAGGCGATGCCGCTGGCTTACTCGCTGGTTGATCCACCGCTGGTAAATCATCCTGGCCTGCGGGTCATGCCGGTTGCTAAATTCGAGTCGCGGCTGATCTTCTACACCCCTACTCCCACCGGCATCCTCGTCGTCCGGGTGTTGCCCGCCGCGAGCGACTGGCAGGCCGCGCTCGGCGATTGATCCCCCGAACCACCAATTCATTCACATGCCCCTTGGCGAGTGCAAAACCCCCGGCGGCAAGTTGGTGGCGGTCACGCTCGGCGTGGCCGACCGCCGGCTCGCCGCCGTTCGCGTTCACGGCGACTTCTTCGTCAACCCGGAAGCAGTGGCCACGTCCACCCTCGCCGCCATCGCCGACGCCCTGAACGGCGCTCCCGCTGACCTCGATATCCTCGCATTGACGGCCCGCATCCAGGCCGCCATCCCGTTCGGGGTCGAACTGCTCGGCACATCCCCGGACGCCATCGCGGTGGCCGTGCGGCGGGCCGTGTCCGGCAACCCGGACCTGCACGCCGCCCCGCCGCTGGAACGCATCGGCGCGTTCACCTCCGCCGAGATCGACCGGCTGACGGACGAGTGGACGCGTCTGCCGTGGCGGCTGATCCCGGAGGTGCCGCACTCTCCGCAGATGAACGTGGCGCTGGACGAGGTACTGACGGACGCGGGGCAGACCACCCTCCGCTTCTGGCGGTGGAACAGCCCCGCCGTCATCATCGGCCGCTGTCAGTCGGTGACGAACGAGGTGGATCAGGCCGCGGCGGCGGACATGGGCGTGGCGGTCGTGCGGCGGATGACCGGCGGCGGGGCCATGTTCCTACAGCCGCACGGGGCGATCACCTACTCGCTTTACCTGCCGGAGTCGGCCGTCGAGGGGCTGACCATTCGCCAGAGCTACGAGGTGTGCGAGGCGTGGGTAATCCGCGGGCTGCGGGAACTGGGCGTGGACGCCCACCACGTGCCGATCAACGACATCGCGTGCAGCGAGGGGAAGATCGGCGGGGCGGCGCAGGCCCGGCGGAAAGGGGTGGTGCTACACCACACCACCATCGCCTACGACATGGACCCCGGCGAGATGGTGCGGGTGCTGCGGATCGGCCGGGAGAAGCTGAAGGACAAGGCGGTGGCGAGCGCCGCCAAGCGGGTGTCCCCGTTGGTGCGGCAGACCGGTCTGAGCCGCGAGGAGATCGTGGCCCACCTGTTCGACTCGTTCCGCTCGCGGTTCGGCGGCACGGTGAGCGAACTGACCGCGGAGGAATTGGCCGCAGCCGACCGGCTGGTGCAGTCGAAGTACGGTAGCGCGGACTGGACGAACGAATTCGAGTGAGTTGGGTCGCGGCTACACTGTTCTTCATGTCCTGCTCGGCCACCCCTCCGCCCGGCCTCGACGATCCGCTCCGACTGAATCCGGAGTGGCAGACGGAAACCGTCGTCGCACTGGCCCGCGGCATCGCCGCTGATAATGCCTTCGACCGCCTGCCCATCCTCGCCGACGCGCTCGAAGAATCGGGATGCGACAACTTGGCGATGCTCGATCACCTTCGTTCGGCCGAGCCGCATCGTGTCGAGTGTTGGGCGCTGCGGGCAATTCTGCGAACGACTCTGTTACTTCCCGGCGGGGTGCCGATTACCTTCGCCTACTGCCCGCCGGGGTCGTTCCTGATGGGCAGCGACCACCCGGCAGCAATCGAGTTCAAGCAGGAGCGGCCGGTTCACCGCGTCACACTGACGAGGGGTTTTTACACCGGAATATACACCGTCACGCAGGCCCAGTGGCGGGCGGTGATGGGGAACAACCCGAGCGAGTTCGTCGGTGAAGACCGGCCGGTGGAGATGGTGGAATGGGAGGAAGCGAGTGAGTTCTGTCGGAAGGCTTCAGAGTTCACCGGGCGGCCGATCCGTTTACCCACGGAGGCGGAATGGGAGTACGCTTGTCGCGCCGGCACGACGACCGAGTTCAACTTTGGCGACGTCATTTCGGATCAACTGGCGAACTATCACGCCCCATCGACGTGGAACGGTTCACCAGAGGGGGAGTGTCTGTATGAAACGACAGCGGTGGGGACGTTCCCGGCGAACCCCTGGGGCCTGTACGATTGCCACGGGAACATACAAGAATGGTGCCAGAACTGGTACGACCCGGATGACTACCAGACTTACACGGAAGTCGATCCGCAAGGGTCCTATCGATATCAAGCGGACCGAAGGCATCGTGGAGGCTGTTGGGGTGACCACCCGGTCCATTGCCGCTCAGCAAGTCGGGCAGTGAGTGATCCGCAGGAGGGCAGTAGCACGGTTGGCTTCCGCGTCGTGTTCAATGCCGTCTGATTACAGAGGGCGGGTGGTATCCCCGAACACCCACTCCAGCCAGATCACCAGGCCGAATGTCATCCGCAGGGCGGCCTGAGCCGACGCCCAGTTCATCGCCCAGCTCGCCGTCTTGCCGAGCTCCTGCAACCCCTTCCGCAGCTCCGCGTCCACCATCCGCCGCGGGTTGACGATACC
>CANJKY010000100.1 GCA_947474875.1 Gemmataceae bacterium | reverse complement strand
GGGGGCCGGGGGGTGAGGTCCGTTCGAGCCGGGTTTCCCGTTGCCCGCTCGCCGGCCGGCCGGGATAATCTCCCCGCCGACCTCCCGCCGGGCCGCCGCATGAACGCCGCCGAACTCGACGCCCTGCTCCGCCAGTTCCTGACCGACCGCACGCTGAGCGACGCCGAGAAGAAGACCCTCCGCGGGTGGACCGAGAAGCACGTGACCACCGACCCGCACCGGGCGGTCGCCCGCAACCGGGTGTTCGACGCCGCCCGCGGGGCGGTGGCCGACCCGCAGGCGGCGCGGGTGATCGACTTTCTGGAGGACGTGCTGAAGGTGCTGCTGCCGATGGGGGCGGCGGCCGGGCCGGCCCCGGACGAGGCGTTCTTCAGCCCCGGCGAGGCGTGCCTGCAGCGGATCGTCGCCCGGCTGACCAACGCCCGCACGTCGGTGGACGTCTGCGTGTTCACCATCACCGACGACCGCATCTCGAACGCCATTCTGGCTGCCCACAAACGGGGGGTGAAGGTGCGGATCATCACCGACAACGACAAGGCGTTCGACCCCGGCTCGGACGTGCCGCGGTTCGTGCAGGCCGGCATCCCGCTGAAGGTGGACCAGACGCCGTTCCACATGCACCACAAGTTCGCCCTGTTCGACCGCGCCCGGCTGCTGAACGGCAGCTACAACTGGACCCGCGGGGCGGCCGAGCAGAACCAGGAGAACGTGACCGACACCGGTGACCCGCGACTGCTGGCCGCGTTCCAGAAGGAGTTCGACCAGTTGTGGACGAAGTTAACCTGAAATCGGCACGCGGATGAAGCGGATCAGAAAAATCAGTTGATTAGATCCGTGTTGATCTGCGCTGAAATCCGCGTCATCCGCGTGCCTCTTCCTCCTACCTCCAATCAACTCCAATGACCCGATCCCTCCTCGCCCTGCTGCTCGTCCCCGCCGTCGCCCTCGCGCAGGCCGACGGCAAGTACGTCAAGAAGGCGACCAAGGCGGACACCGCCGTCGCCACCCTGGCCAGCTTCGGCCTGCCGACGCTCCAGGGCACCTGGTACTCCGCCGGACCGTTCGACAACACGGACGGCGGCGGGTTCGACGCCGGGTACCCGCCGGAGAAGGGGGTGGACCTGAAGGCCGAGTACACCGGCAAGGGGGCGGAGAAGGTCACCTGGAAGGAGTGGAAGGGGTTCCGGCTCGGCCGGGTGCTCGACCTGATGCCGCTCTGCCCGACAGCCCCCCGGCAGGCGGTGGTGTACCTGTACCACGAGTTCGACGCGGCCGCGGCGGTGAAGCTGCCGGTCGCGCTCGGGTCGGACGACACCCTGAGCGTGTTCTTCAACGGCAAGCGGATCTACCACGAGGCGCACCAGCGGCCGGCCGCCCCGGACCAGGACTTCGTCGACCTGGACGTGAAGAAGGGGAAGAACCAGCTGCTCATCAAGATCTGCCAGGGCGGCGGCGAGTGGGCGGCCTACGTCGCCCCGAACCTGCCGGCCAGCCTGCCCGCGGCGGTGCTCAAGCAGTTCGACCGCGACTTCCCCGGCACCGCCGTCAGCCCGAAGGCCGACCTGTCCGCCGAGGCGAAGTTCTACCCGATGACCACCTTCCCCACCCCGAAGGGGTGCGAGCTGGAGGTGGGCGGGCTGGCGTTCCGCCCGGACGGCCGGCTGCTCGTCTGCACCCGCCGCGGGGAGATGTGGCTGGTGAACAGCCCCGGCTCGGAGAAGCCGAGCGAGAGCCAGTTCACCCGGTACGCCAGCGGGCTGCATGAGGCGCTCGGCATGTGGGTGAAGGACGACAAAACGACCTACGTGGTGCAGCGGCCGGAACTGACGATCGTCACCGACGGCAAGGGCACCGGCAAGGCGGACGGGTTCGAGACGTTGTGCGACAAGTGGGGCGTGAGCGGGGACTACCACGAGTACGCGTTCGGCCCGGCCCGCGACCCGAAGACCGGCGACTTCTACATCACCCTGAACGTCGGCTTCGGCGGCGGGCACCAGTCGAAGGCGCCGTGGCGGGGGTGGGTGGTGCGGATCGACGGCAAGACCGGCGACATGGAGCCGTGGGCGTACGGCGTCCGCTCGCCGAACGGCATCAACTTCAGCCCGGACGGCGACCTGTTCTACACCGACAACCAGGGCGAGTGGGTGGCGTCGAACAAGATGCACCACATCAAGCAGGGCAGGTTCTACGGCCACCAGGCCGGGCTGCGGTGGCTGAGCCAGTCGCCGTTCGCCGGCAAGGTGCCGGAGAAGGTGACCAGCGGCATGCTGTACGACGGCCAGCCGGCCCCCGGCAAAACGGCCCCGAAGGGGATGCCCGCCCTCGACCCGCCGTGCGTGTGGTTCCCCTACGGGCGGATGGGCCAGTCCATCTCCGAGCCGATCTGGGACACCACCGGCGGCAAATTCGGCCCGTTCGCCGGTCAGTGCTTCGTCGGCGACCAGTACACGGCGATTGTGATGCGGGTGGCCCTGGAGAAGGTGAACGGGGTGTACCAGGGGGCGTGCTTTCCGTTCCGCCGCGGGTTCCAGTGCGGGGTGAACCGGCTGGCGTTCGGCCCGGACGGCGCGCTGTACTGCGGGGAGACGAACCGCGGGTGGGGGTCGCTCGGCGGCAAGCCCTACGGGTTGCAGCGGATCAACTTCGCCGGCCAGACGCCGATGGAGATCCACCACGTCAGCCTGACGAAGGACGGGTTCGACTTCGCGTTCACGAAGCCGCTCGATCCGGCGACGGTGGCCGCCGCCGAGGCGTTCGCGGTGAAGTCGTTCACCTACGTGTACTTCAGCACTTACGGCAGCCCAGAGACGGACACGAAACCCGAGGCCGTGACCGCCGTCAAGTTGAGTGCGGACAGGAAGACGGTCAGCCTGACCGTGCCGGACCGCAAGCCCGGCCGGGTGTACGACTTCGCGCTGACCGGTGTGAAGGCGGCCGACGGCGAGCCGGTGCTCCACCCGGAAGCGTACTACACGCTGAACGAGCTGGTGAAGTGACCAACCCGCCTTCCCCATGAACCTCATCCCGATCTGGCTCTGGTGGGTGATCGGCGGGCTGGCGGTCGCGCTGCTCGGGGTCGGCGGTTGGCTCGCCCACCGGGCCGGCGTCCGCCCGCTCGGCCCGCTGTACTGGCACGAGCTGCGGCGGTTGGCCCGCCGCGGCACCCACCTGCGGCTGCGGGTCGGCCTCGCGCTCCTGCTGCTCGTCGGCCTGCTTGAAACGTACCGCCGCACGTTCCCGGCAACCGACCTGCTCGCCCTGCTGTTCGCCGGGGCGGAGGAGGCCGACCGCGCCCAGCTGAGCGGGTTCGGCGAGACGTTCCTGATCGCCTTCCTGGTCGTCACCCAGGCGGCGGTGCTGCTGCTCACCCCGGTGTACGCCGGCGGGGCGATCGCCGACGAGAAGGAGCGGGGCGGGCTGGACTTCCTGCTCACCACCCCGCTCTCCCGGTGGGAACTGGTGGCCGGCAAGCTGGCCGCCCGGCTGACGTTCGTGCTCGGGGTGGTGGCGGTCGGGGTGCCGGTGCTGTTTCTCACCCTGATATTCGGCGGGGTGGACGTCGGGCGGGTGCTGGCCGCGTTCGCCGTGATCGGCGCGACGGTGCTGAGCGTCGGCTGCTTCGCCGTCGTGCTGAGCGTGCTGCGGCACACCCTGCGGGACGTGCTGCTGTGGTGCTACGGCGTCCTCGGGGTGGTGGTGGTGTTCGGGTTCTGCCTCGGCTCGTGCCTGCCGCGGGTGGGGGCGGTGTCCCCGGTCGGGGTGGTGTGGGCGCTCGTGTCGGCGTGGCGGGACGACCTCCCGCCGCTGCTCGATCCCACTTGGGGGATCGTCGGGCTGTACGCCGCCGTCCACCTCGGCCTGGCGGGGTTCTTCCTGCTCCTCGCGGTGAACGGCGTTCGGCGACACCTGCGGGACGAACCGCCGGAGACCGGCCCCCCGCCGGAGCAGACGCCCGAGCCGGCCGACCAGCCGGAGCTGGACGCCGGCCCACCCCCGATGCCGGTGGACCCGCTGCCGGACTGGTACCGGCTACCGGAGCGGGTGGTGTTCGAGGGCGGCGAACCCCCGCCGGACTACGTCCGCGGCCGCAACTTCGTCGTCCCCAAACTGACTGACGAGGACGACCCGCTGGCGTGGAAGGAGCGACACTTCGGCGGGCGGCTGCCGCTGGCCGAGGGGCGGTGGATGTCGATGGGCGTCGGGTGTGTGGTGACGGCGTTCGTGTTCGTGCTGTGCGCCGGGCTGTTCGTCGGCGCGGCCACCGAGTTGGACAAGCAGCGGTGGATCGACCGGCCGGTGAACGTCGTCGTGCGGATGTTCCTGGCGGCGGCCGTGCTGGCGGTGCCGATCCTGGGTGTACGAACGGCGGTGAGTGTGACGGAGGAGCGGGCGAAGCAGACGCTGATATCGCTGCTCACGCTGCCGATCCCGCGGCGGGACGTCCTGCGGGCGAAGGGGCGGGCGGCGGTGTATCGCACGCGGTGGCTGCTGATCGCCGTCGCCGGGGCGCTCGCCTTCGGGCTGGTCACCGGCGGGCTGCTCCCGCACGCGGTGCTCGGGGCGGGCGTCCTGTTCGCCGGGTATGCGGCGTTCGTCGCCGCGCTCGGGCTGTGGCTGTCGGTGCGGTGTGTCAACTCGGTGCGGGCGGTGCTGTTCTTCGTCGCCGCCGTCCTCGGCACCGTCTTCGCCCCGCTGCTGCTCGGATGGATGGCGGCGGTGGTCGCCGGCCCGATCGCTTCGGACCGACTCGACCTGCTCAGCCCGCCGGTCGGCGTGTGGCTCTCGACCGAGGGGAGTTGGCGGCTCCGGAACGCGGATCCGCTCGCCCCCAGCGCCTTGATCAACCCGTGGGTCGTGCTCGGGATCGGCGCCGCCTACGCCGCCGCCGGCTGGGTGTTCTGGCGACTGGCGGAGCGGCGGTTCGAGCGGGAGGGGCGGGAGTAGTGAGCCGCGACCGCGAGGGAACGGGGTTTGAAAGCACCCCGCTCCCTCGCGGTCGCGGCTCTTAAGGAATCACAGTAGCCCATACGCCGTCAGCGTCTGCTTCACCTTCGCCTCGCCGGCCGCGTCCATCGGGCACATGGGCAGCCGCATCTCGCCGGTGCCGCGACCGAGCAGCTTGACCGCCGTCTTCACCGGGATCGGGTTGGTCGCCACGCCCAGCATGTCCCGGCACAGCGGGAACAGCTTGCGGTGCCACTTCAGCGCTTCGGCGTAGTTGCCGGCGGCCGCCGCCCGCACCAGCGCCATCATGTCCTTCGGCACGATGTTCCCGACCACGCTCACCACGCCCTTCCCGCCGATGCTCATGAGCGGCAGGGTCAGGCTGTCGTCCCCGCTCAGCAGGGCCAGGTCGCACAGGGCGGCGATGCTCGACGCCTGGTCCAGCGACCCGGTCGCCTCCTTCACCGCCACCACCGTCGGGTACTTGTCGGCGATGCGGGCGAGCGTCTCCGGCAGGATGTTCGACGCGGTGCGGCCGGGGATGTTGTAGATCACCTGCGGCAGGTCCACGGCGTCGGCGATGGCCCCGAAGTGGCGGTAGTACCCCTCCTGCGTCGGCTTGTTGTAGTACGGCCCGACCTGCAGCGTGCCGGTCGCCCCGGCCTTCTTCGCCGCCTTGGTCATGCGGATCGCCTCGGCCGTGCTGTTCGACCCGGTGCCGGCCATGATCTTGATCCGCCCGGCCGCCCGCTCGCACACGAACGCCACCACCTTCTCGTTCTCGTCGTGCGTCAGGGTCGGGCTTTCGCCGGTGGTGCCGCACGGGGCGAGGGCGTCGGTGCCCTGCTCGACGTGCCAGTCCACCAGCTTGCCGAGCGCGTCCCAGTCGATGTCGCCGGACTTGAACGGGGTGACGATGGCGACGGTGACGCCGGCGAACAGGTCGCCTCGGGTGCTCGACATGACGGCCTCGGAGGTCAGGAGTCGGATTCGTTCCGTCCCATCAGGTTAGCGACGCGGGACAGCGCCGCAACGGTGTAGATGACCGGGTACAGCTTCTCGAAGTACCACAGGTTGGCGAAGTAGAACCCGATGGGCGACGGCGGAAAGTGGGTGCCGGTGCGGGTGGCGGCGGCGAGGTAGGCCACTGCGTTGCTGAGCGGGGGGCGTAAGCCCCCTGAGGTGTAGGCCTCAGGGGGCTTACGCCCCCCGCTCAGATGAGCGGCTAATCCCTCCACCGCCAGCGCCGTCTCCTCGATGCTGCTCGGCGTGCCGGCCCGCCCGCCCCACCCGCCGTCCGGGTTCTGCGTGCGGGTCAGCCACTCCGCCCCGCGGTGCAACGCCGCCCGAAACTCGGCCGGCACCCCCGGCACGTCCGCCAGCCGCAGCACCCGGCTGGTGCCGTAGGTCAGGTTCGCCACGTCGTCGGCGTGCTGGTTCCCGAACCACAGCGGCGGCCAGGCCCCGTCCGGCCGTTGCGTCTTCAGCAGGTACGCGATACCCCGCCTCGTTCCGGTGTCGATGCGGCGTTGCAGGTTCGTATCCAGCCGCTTCCGCCACGCAGCCCAGGCGAGCAGGGCGTGCGCCGTCAGGTCGTTGCTGCTGCGGTCGAACGGCAGGCCGGTCCACCCGCGGCAGAAGGTGGGGATGCCGCCGTCGGCGTTCTGCAAATCCAGCAGCCACGTCACCCCGGCGGCTGCCGCTGACAGCGTGCGGTCATCCGGCTCGCCGAGTTTCGCCAGCGCGAGCAGCGCACCGGGGGTGTCGTCCGCGTCCGGCACCCCGCCGGACAGGTCGGTCCACGCCCACCCGCCGGGGGCGGCCATCGTGTACGGGTGGACGGTGCGGTACTGCTGCTTCAACAGCCAGTCCTTTGTGGTTGGCCGCGAGTCGGAGACGAGCGCGGCGTCGGCGTTCACCGCCAATGTCGTCACCCACGTCGTCAGGTTGGTGTCGATCGGCCAACTGCCGTCCGGCCGCACGCTGCGTTCCAGGAACTCCAGCCCGTGCCGCACGACTTCGTGATCCCGCCGTCCGGCCCCGATCAGGCTCATGCACACGAACGACGTGAGCGGGGTGGCTTCCAGATACCCGCCGGTGGTCGGCTGAATCTGTCGCAATTTCCGCAGCGTGCGAGCGCTCGTGATCCAGCGGAGGAACCGCGTGATGGGGTTCCACGTCGGCCGCTTCGCGTGCTTCACCTGCCCGATGGCGATGAGCGCCGGCAGGGCGTAGCTGACCACCGGCAGCCGCAGGATCTGGAAGCACCAGAACGGCAGGGCGGCGAGCTCGAACGGCAGTTGCGGAACGACCCGCCACGGGTCGTTCCCCAGCCGCCCGGCCAGCGCCAGCATCGTCAGGATGGGCACCGAGAACGTGTGGTCCTTGCCGTACCGGTCGGCGACGGCCTTCGACAGCGGCACCGGATCGAGCGTGCCGGCGTGCTGCCGAATCCATGCTTCGGCGCGCTGAACGGTGGCCGTGTAGTCCTTCGCCTCCGGGATGTTGAACACCGCCCAGCCGAGGCAGGTGGTGCTCAGGTTGCTGAAGCTTTTGGTGGTGTCACCCCACCCGCCGTCGGCGTTCTGGTTGTCGGCCAGCCACTTCAGCCCGCCGCGGACGAACGGGGTGTACTTCGGGTCGCCGTACAAGCTGAGGGTGAACACCGCCGTGGCGGTGGACAGGGCCGACGTGGACAACTCGCCCACCCAGAACCCGCCGGCGGTCCGCTCGGCGAGCAGGGCGGCGCGGGCGTTGGCGAGCGTCTCGTGCAGCAGGTCAGACACTGAGATGCCCCAGCGCGAGCAGCCCGTAGTACGTGTACTCCACGTCCAGCGTGTCGTCGTTCCAGGTGCCGTAGAACCCACCCTGGCTAGTCCACAGGGTGTCGATGAAGTCCAGGCACGGCTCGCGGATCGGGTCCAGGTCGGCGTGCAGCCCGGCGAGCGCGTGCAGGGCGGTGGCGGTGCTCAGCAGGTCCGGCATCGGCGTCATCGGGGTGGCGAAGAACCCGCCGTCGGCGGCGTGCCGCGACAGCAGCCACTCGGCGATGCCGTCCGGGATCGGCTGGTGGTACTGCCGCAGTAGCGTCACCGCCGCGGCGGTGGACGGGGTGAGGCCGAGCGGCACGTCCAACTGATTCGCGTACCCGCCGTCCTCCGCCCGCAAGCGGTTCACGCAGTTCACCACGCCGGGTACGTCCGGCAGGTCGCGGCCCAAATCCTGGTACGCCCCGAGCGCGAGGAAGCAGCCGTAGATGGTGCCGTCCTTCTCGCCCGGTTCCTGGGCGTACCCGCCGTCGACCGAGCGGAACGATTCCACCTTCTGCAAAATTGCGTCGGCCGGGATGTGCCGGTGTTCGTCCTTCGGCATGCCGGCCCAGCAGCGGCACAGGCAGGAGAGGTGGACGAAATCGAGTTGCTCGCCGGCCCCCTGACTCTTCAGGTAGCCGAGCACCTGGGCGATCGGCAGATCGGCCCGGAGGGCGAACAGCCCCTCCAGGCCGAACACGGTGTAGTACAGGTCCGGGTTGCCGGCCCGGTCGGCGAACCCGCCGGCCGGGGTGAGCTGGCTCCGCAGGTAGTCCCGCACCAGGTCGGCGCTGTCACCCAGCAGCTTCGGCGACAGCCGCGCCACCTGCAGCATTTCGAGCCTCGAACTCACTGCACCACCCCTTCACCTCGACGCCGAAGATCTTGCTCACCACCCGCCGCAGCAGCCCCTTCAG
>CANJKY010000099.1 GCA_947474875.1 Gemmataceae bacterium | reverse complement strand
TGTGGGACCACGAGGTGGTCATCCACACGATCGACGGGCCGGAGGACGTGACCTCGTGGGTCACCGACCCGCGGAAGTTCACCCCCTACGCCAAGGTGCGGAACGGGAAAGTGTTCTCCGTCGTGGCCGACCACCTGGGCACCCCGCGGGAGTTGATCGGGCCGGACGGGGCCGTCGCCTGGCGGGCCTCCCTCCTGGCCTGGGGGGAGGTGGATCGGGAGGAGTTGACCGACCCGGACGCCGACTGCCCGATCCGGTTCCAAGGCCAGTGGCACGACGCGGAGACCGGTCTCCATTACAACTGGCATCGGTACTACGACCCGCGGGTGGGAGCGTACCTGTGCCAGGACCCGATCCGGCTCGCCGGCGGCCTCAACCCGTACCAGTACACGGTCAACCCGGTCAACGGGATCGACCCGTTCGGCCTGATCTGTCACCGCGACACCAACGGCGGCGAGGGGTACGTCATCTACGCCATCGTCGACCGGGACGGGAATGTGGTGTACGTCGGGATCACCAACAACTTCGACACCCGATGCTCCCAGCACAGTGAGCCGGGAGGCCGGCTCGACCCCAACCACCCGGACGCCCAGCACCGGGAGATGGTGCCGATCGACCACGCCGAAACTTACGGGCAGGCCCGGGGGTTCGAGCAGGCGTACATCGAACTCACCGGCACGCGGGACACGAGTGTGGCGGGGACGCGGGCGGCGGACAACCCCTCGAACAGGTGTAACTCGTTCGACCCGGACCGGGGCACGCGGAGCCGGGACCCGGCCCGGGATCGCGCCTTCCAACAAGCCAGACGGGACAAGCTCGCCGAATATAACGCGCTGTGACATTCACCCGAAAGGAGTTCCCATGGGATGGTGGTCGTCGCCAGACAACCCGGACGTTCAGATCGGGGACGGCCCGCTCGACGCCGCGGCCGACTTTCTCAGGGTGGTCGCCGCCCGCTACCGGGAAGAGCTCGGTCGCAACCCGTCGGTCGAAGAAGTGGAAGCCGTCCTCGCGTCCGCCCTCCGTGCGTGGGCCGACGCGAGAACCCTCCAGAACTTCGACGAGCGGGAGGTGGCGGCCGTCACCATCAAGACGGCCAAGCGGAAGAAGCGGCTGAAGTACCAACTCGGGGACGTGTTCGCGATCCCGTTGTCCGACGGCCGGTACGCCTTCGGCCGCATCTACAACCTGGACCCGAACTGGAACCTGATCGAGGTGTTCGCCCACGTCGCGCGAAGCCCGCACTACACGCCGGACGCCGAGAAGTCCGGTCGGCTGCTCCAGCCGATCACCATCGCGCCGAAAGACGTGTTCGAGACCGGGCTGTGGCCGATCGTCCATTCCGACCCCGGGTTCCGTCCGGCGGACCTCGACTCCCTGCGGTATGTGATGGGATTACCCGGGATGTACAAGCTGATGAAGGTGAACCAACTGAAGCCCCTCGGCCCGATCTCCAACGCCGAAGCGGCGAAGCACCCGCAGTGGAAGTTCAAGCCGTTGCCCGGAACGCTCGCCGACATCGAGCGGGCGCTGAAAGAGCGGAAGCTGATCTGAACTCCCCGAATGACCCACGCCGCTCCGAATCCGTTCGCGCTCACCACCCGACTGCTCGACCGGCGGGGCCGGGGATACCGCAACCTGGTCGTGGCGGTGGTGCTGATCGGGCTGGCGGCGCCGGTGGTGGCTCTCCTGAAGTGGGACTGGCGGCCGCTGCTCGGCGGGTTGCTGGTAATGCCGGCGGTCGGCGTCGGCCTCACCCTCGACGCCCGGACCGTCGTCCGCTGGCGGCGGGCGGTGCTTGATGCCTGGGTCGCCGGCCGCCTCGACCTCGCCGTCCTCCGCGACTCGTTCACGTCCGTCAAGCCGCTGCCCGCCCGCACCCTCGCCGGCCTGTTCGACCCGCTGCTTACCCGAACCCCGCCAGAAGCGGGCCGGCAGGCGATGGCCGACACCGTCATCGCCACGGACCGGGCGGCCGTCCGCGGCATGATTCTCGGGACGGCCGGGCTGACAGTGTTCACGGCTTCGGTCGGGGTCGCCGCGGCCGCCGGCTCGGCGTGGCCGCTCCTCGGAGTTCCGCTCGGGCTGGTGCTGAACTGGTTGGCCCGGCGGCCAATTCCGCCCCGCTCTGGCATCGAAACTGCCCATCCCGGATGATGAATCGCTACGCACCGTGGACACATCCATGTTCAGCCTGCCGATGTCCAACCGGCCGCAGCCGTTCAGCCCGCAGACTTCCGACAAGGCGTCCCGCCTCCGCGGGGCGACCGTCACGGCCAGCGTGTGCCCGTACTGCGCCGTCGGCTGCGGGCAGCTCATCTACACGAAGGGCGGGCGGCTGATCGACATCGAGGGCGACCCCCGCAGCCCGATCAACGAGGGCACCCTCTGCCCGAAGGGGGCGAACGCCTTCCAACTGGCTGTCAACCCGCACCGCGTCACGCAGGTGCTGTACCGCGCGCCGTATTCCGCCAAATGGGAGCCGAAGCCGCTGGCCTGGGCGGTGGACACGATCGCCCGGCGGGTGAAGGCAGCCCGCGACGCGGAGTTGTCAGCCGGCGGAAAAGCCGTGAAGTCGTTCGGCACGCTCGGCGGGGCAACACTGGACATCGAAGAAAACTACCTGATGAAGAAGCTGTTCACCGGCGGGCTGGGGGTGCTGCCGGTGGAGAACCAGGCCCGCATCTGACACTCCGCCTCGGTGCCCGGTCTGGGCGCCACGCTCGGGCGGGGGGCGGCGACCACCTACCAACAGGACCTGGCGAACGCCGACTGCCTGCTGGTCATGGGGTCGAACATGGCCGAGGCGCACCCGGTCGGGTTCCGCTGGCCGCTGAAGGCGAAGGAGAACGGGGCGACGCTGATCCACGTCGACCCGCGGTTCAGCCGCACGTCAGCCCTGTGCGACGTGTTCGTCCCCATCCGGGCGGGCACCGACATCGCCTTCCTCGGCGGGCTGATCCGGCACGTGATCGAACACGACAAGTGGTTCCGCGAGTTCGTGCTGGCGTACACGAACGCGGCGGTGATCGTGGACGAAGGGTTCCGGGACACGGAGGAACTGGGCGGGCTGTTCAGCGGGTTCGACCCGACCGACCGCACCTACGACCCGCAGGCGGGGCACTGGAACTACGCCGGGGCGAACGGGAAGACGCAGCACAAGGACGAGGGCAACCCCGGCACGCACGGGTACGGGCACATGGGCGGGGGCGAGCAGCACCCCCAGCCGCAGAAGGATCCGACGCTGCGACACCCGAACTGCGTGTTCCAGATTTTGAAGCGGCACTTCGCCCGGTACACCCCAGAGGCAGTGGCCGGCGTGTGCGGCTGCTCCCCCGAACAAGTGGTGCGGGTGGCCGAACTGCTGGCCGCCAACTCCGGCCGCGAGCGGACGAGCACCATCGTGTACGCCGTCGGCTGGACGCACCACACCACCGGGGTGCAGATCATCCGCGCCGCCGGCATCCTGCAACTGCTGCTGGGGAACATGGGGCGGCCGGGCGGCGGCATCATGGCGATGCGGGGGCACTCGTCCATCCAGGGCAGCACGGACGTCGCCACCCTGTACGACTTGCTGCCCGGCTATCTGCCGCAGCCGACGACCGACGACGCACACTCCACGCTCCGCGGCTACCTCGACAAGGAGACTCTGTCGACCGGGTACTGGGCGAACATGCCGGCGTTCGTGGTCAGCTTGCTGAAGGCGTGGTACGGGGCCGCGGCGACGCCGGAGAACGAGTTCGGGTTCGGCTGGATTCCCAGGGTGGACGGCGACCACTCTCACCTGGTCACGACGGACCGTATGGCTCGTGGGGAGATGACCGGGTACTTCGTGTTCGGCCAGAACCCGGCCGGCGGGGGCATGAACGCCGGCATGCAGCGGGCCGGGCTGCGGGCGCTCGACTGGCTGGTGGTGGCCGACTGGTTCGAGACCGAGACCGCCACCTTCTGGAAGAACGACCCGACCGGGCCGCCGCCGCGGGATGTGAAGACGGAGGTGTTCTTCATCCCCGCCGCCGGCAGCCCGGAGAAGGAGGGCACGTTGGTGAACACCCAGCGGCTGCTCCAGTGGCACAACCAGGCGCTCGACCCGCCGGGCGACTGCCGCTCCGACGCGTGGTTCGTGTACCAGTTGGGGCGCAGGCTGAAGGAGCTGTACGCCGATTCCGCCGACCCGCGGGACTGGCCGATCCAGGCGCTGACGTGGGACTACGACCGACGCCACCCGCACACGTTACCGGACCGCACAGCGAGCCGCATTCACGACGAACCGGACACACTGCGGATTCTTCAGGAGATGAACGGCCGGACGGCGGACGGGCGGCTGTTGCAGACGTTCGGCGAGTTGAAGGACGACGGCAGCACCGCCTGCGGGTGCTGGATTTACAGCGGCGTCACACCGGAGCCGGGCCGCAACCGGGCGAACGAGCGGGACCGCACGCCCGGCAACCCGGTCGAGCCGAACTGGGGCTTCGCGTGGCCGCTCAACCGCCGGGTGATGTACAACCGGGCGTCGGCCGACCCGGACGGCAAGCCGTGGAGCGAGCGGAAGAAGCTGATCTGGTGGGACGAAGCGGAGCAGCGGTGGACCGGGCCGGACGTGCCGGACTTCGAGCCGACCAAGCCGCCCACATACCGCCCGCCGGCCGGTGCCACCGGCATGGCCGCCATCGCCGGGGACACCCCGTTCATCATGAAGACCGACGGTCTCGGCTGGCTGTACGCGGCGAAGGGGGTGAAGGACGGCCCGCTGCCCGCCCACTACGAGCCGATCGAATCGCCGGTGGGCAACTCGCTCCACCCGCGGCAGCCGGACAACCCGACGGTGCGAACGTTCCCCGGCCCGCTCAACCCGCTGGCCGCCGCCCCGACCGCCGACTTCCCGGTCGTCGCCACCACCTTCCGCCTGACCGAGCACTACCTGAGCGGGCCGATGAGCCGGTTCAACTCGTGGCTGAACGAGCTGATGCCGGAGATGTTCGTCGAGTGCGGGCCGGAGCTGGCCGCCGAGGTCGGGTTCGCCAACGGCGACTGGGTGACGGTGCGGACGCCGCGGGCCGGCATCGTCTGCCGGGCGCTGGTCACAAGTCGCATCAAGCCGCTGCGGGTGGACGGGCGGGCGGTGCATCAGGTCGGGCTGCCGTTCCACTGGGCGTTCGCCGGCGAGACGGTGGGCGGGAACGCGAACGACCTGACCAGCATCGTCGCCGACGTGAACGTGAGCATGCACGAGGCGAAGGTGTTCGCCGTGCGTGTGGAGAAGGGGCCGGCGGGCGGGCCGGGGTTGTTGCCGACCAAGCGACCGGTGGCGTGGCCGACCCGCGAACCGACGCCGGGCACCCCGCCCGCCGCCCAGCCGGAAGGAGGGTACGCGCATGGCGGCTGAGTTCGACGTGACCGCCCGCGGGTCGCCGGCCGCCGACCCGCCGCCGGGCATATTGGGGAAGGTGATGCGGCACCTGCTGCACCCGTTCCGCCGCGGCACGCCGCCGCAGCCGCAGCCGGCCACCGGGTTCTACACCGACACGTCGGTGTGCATCGGGTGCAAGGCGTGCGAGGTGGCGTGCAAGCAGTGGAACCAGCTCCCGGCCGACGGGTTCGCGTTCACCGGCAACAGCTACGACAACACCGGCGCGCTGTCGGCCGAGTCGTGGCGGCACGTCAAGTTCGTCGAGCAGTTCGATGTGCTCCGCTCGCTCCGCGAGCGGGTGCCGGGTAACGGCGGGGGCACGTCAGAACCGCTCGCGGAGCGAGCAGAACACTCGCCCGCTGACGGCCGTCTGTCGCTGGATGTCATCCCGCCGCCGGCCGACCGCTGGCTGATGATGTCGGACGTGTGCAAGCACTGCGCCGCCGCCCCGTGCCAGCACGCCTGCCCGACCGGGGCGATCGTGTACAACGAGTTCGGCAACGTGTACATCCAGCCGGACATCTGCAACGGGTGCGCGTACTGCATCGCCGCCTGCCCGTTCGGGGTCATCACCCGCAGCCACTTCGACGGCCACGCCCACAAATGCACGCTCTGTTACGACCGGCAGAAGGACGGGCTGGTGCCGGCGTGCGCCAAGGCGTGCCCGACGGCCAGCATCCAGTTCGGGCCGGTGGCGGAGTTGCGGGAGCGGGCGGCGAAGCGGGTGGACGAGCTGAAGCAACGGGGCCACGCCGCCGCCCACCTGTACGGCAATCAGCGGACCGAGGCGTACTCCGAACTGCACTCGTTCTACCTGCTGCTCGACCGGCCGGCAGTGTACGGCCTGCCGGACGACCCGGTGAACCCGTGGGTCCACATGCGGGGCGACTACCTGCGGACCGTGGCGTTCGGCCTCGCCGGGCTGCTGCTCACGCTCGCCGTGTTCCTGCTCGCGGGGCGACCGGCATGACTCCCTCCCCGACCGCCACCGGGTACGCCCACCGCGAGGTGACCAAGCCGCCGAACTGGCACGGGCTGGTGGTGTGGGACGTGATGCTGAACGCCGTCACCACCGGCGTGTTCCTGGTGGCGGCGGTCGGCGACCTGGCCCGACCGACGGCATTCGCCCCGGTCGCGGCGTGGGCGTACCCGCTGGCGCTGGCGGTGCTGCTCGCAGACCTCGTGTGCCTGGTCCTCGACCTGGGCAACCCGCTCCGCTTCCACCACATGCTGCGGGTGTTCAAGCCGTCGTCGCCGATGTCGCTCGGGGTGTGGTGTCTGACGGCGTACTCGCTGCCGCTCACCGGGCTGGCGGCGTGTGCCCTGTTCGGCTGGCGGACCGAGTGGCTTCACCCGGCATTGCTCGTTGTTGCCCTGCCGTTCTCTTTCGGGTCGGCGGCGTACAAGGGGGTGCTGTTCAGCACCACCGCCCAGCCCGGCTGGCGGGACGCCCGCTGGCTCGGGGCGTACCACGTCACGTCGGCGCTGGCGATCGGGGCCGGGGTGCTGTGGGCGTTGGCCGAGTGGCTCGGGGCGAGCGAAGCGGCGGGGTTGCTCCGCTGGGCGACGGCCGGACTGATCCTGCTCGGCGTGTACCCGGCGGTTCGATTCGCGGTGGAATTCCGGGCGAGCCGGGTCGTGATGGTCGTTGTGACCGTACTCAGTTTCGTGCTGCCACTCGTTCTGGTTGCTACGCCGCAAGCGGCGTGGGTGGCGGCGGTCGCCCTGCTCGTCGGCGGGTACGTCGCCCGCTCGGCGCTCGTCCACCGGCCGCACCGATCGTAGGGTGGACGGCTTTCCCCTCTCCCCGACGGGGAGAGGGCAAGCTCGGCGGAGCCGAGCGCGGGTGAGGGGCGGTTGAGAAGACCCTCACCCGCCACGACCTGCGGTCGTGACGACCTCTCCCCGTCGGGGAGAGGTGAAGAGGGCTCACCTTATTTCCGCCACCTCAACAGCAGATACCACCCGAGCACCGCGAACACGCCGACGCTCACCCACCGCATCGGATTGTGGCCGAACACCGCCGTGCCGTTGACGGTGATGAACGTGAGGAACCCGTGCACTGCCCAGCCGAGCCACCGCGGGCGGCGGGTGTAGCTGGCCGGCCCGAGCACCATCCACGCCGCGTCCGCCGACCACAGCAGGGTGAAGAAGTACGACACGAAGAGGCCCGGCCCGAACCGGGACGTGTTCTCGACGTGTTCGTAGGCGTTCGCGTGCCGCCAGCGGTGGGCGAAGTGGAACGCCACCAGGAAGTGAATCACGAACATCCCCGCCGCCAGCCCCCACGCCCACTGCGTCACCCGGAACCGGGCCGCGGCCGGCGTCCACTCGCCCGGCTTCGCCTGCAGCATCAGCCCGACCGCCCCGGCCCACAGGGCGAACGACACCCACGCCGTGTTCAGGATGGCCGGGTGCCGCAGCCGCGGCGTCGGGTCATTCCACCCCAGCCACCCGGCCCACGCCACCCCGAAGGCGAACACCGCCACCGCCAGCCACCGCCAGTGCAACCGGGGGTCGGCGGTGGCTGGCGGGGCGTGCATGAACGGGCCGGTCGTGCGGGTCGGGAGGTCTCGTTCAGTGTAGCCGGCTGGCGGAATCGTCCGGGTGGGTGAAGGCGGTCGGGGTCGGCGAGCGGCGCCCGTTGGGGGTGTGGCGCCGCCCCCCCCGCCCCCCGCGTGAGTGCGGGGGTGCGCATTTGGTGGCAGCCGGCTGCCGCCGCGTCCGAAATCCATCCTTCAACCGGGGGCGGTCGCTTTCATCCCCCGTCGTAGTTAACGCGGCCGCCCCCGGATCTTGCTCCGACTCCGACCGCCGGACTCGCCACCCCGCCGGTCTCGCCCGCACGACCGACACCACCGACGGAGTCACCGGGACATGAGCCAAGTCCGGCCGCCGCACACCCTTTTGTCGCTGGAACATCTGGAGAGCCGGGAGAACCCGTCGGGCGGAATCAACGAGACGTTTGACACAGTGTCGGCCCCGCTCCTGCCCGGCGGGTGGGCGTACTGGGCGAACGACGGCAGCCAGCAGTTCATCACCTCTCGGTTGCAACCGGCCAGCGGGCCGAACGCCCTGGCCTCGTTGGGTGCTCGCACCACCGAGGCGCGGTTCTGGGCGACGGCCGAACAGCCGGGCGATTCGACGGTTGCCGCGAGCGTGCGGTCGGACACCCCGACGCCGATCGACCTGCTCGCCCGCGGGCAGAACCTGAACACCGCCACCCCGAGCTACCTGGCCGCCACCGTCCGCAGCGGCGGCACCGTCGAACTGACCCAGGAGGTGAACGGCACC
>CANJKY010000098.1 GCA_947474875.1 Gemmataceae bacterium | reverse complement strand
TAACGGCGTGGCCGCTCCTGCGGTGGCGGACGTTCAGGGGTACACGTGAATAGTAGTCGAGCCGGGGGCTGGGGGGAATAGGAAACCGCGAACCCGCCGGGCGGCCGGCGTATCATGGGGGTGAGCCTCGCGGCGGCACCGGACAGGCTCGTTAAAATCTCACCGCCGCTTCCCCAGCATGGCCGACGCCAAACTGCGTCACGCGATCGCGTTCGAAGCCGCACGTCTGATGTACGACCGGGTGGAGACCGAGTACTTCACCGCCAAGTTGAAGGCCGGCAAGCGGCTGTGCCGCGGGTACGTGAAGCCGGCCGACCTGCCCAGCAACGCCGAAATCCGCGACCTGATCCAGCAGTTCGCCCGCACCTACGAGGGCGACCGCCGCACGCAGAACCTGAAGGCGATGCGGCTGCACGCCCTGCGGATGATGAAGCTGCTCTGCCGGTTCCGCCCGCGGCTGATCGGCAGCGTGATGACCGGCCACACCCGCCAGGGGTCGGACATCGACCTGCACCTGTTCACCGACCACGTCGAGGCGGTGACGCACACCCTGGACGCCGAGGGGCTACAGTACGACGTGGAGCGGAAGCAGGTGACCAAGCACGGCGAGAGCCGGGTGTTCACCCACGTCCACGTGTACGACACGTTCAACTTCGAGCTGACCGTCTACGCCGACAGCCTGGCCCACTATGTGTTCAAGTCGAGCATCACCGGCAAGGCGATCGAGCGGGCGAGCATCGCCGAGCTGGAGCAACTGCTGGCGGCCGAGTACCCCGACCTGAACCTGGACGAGGCGCTCGCGGAGCAGGCCGAGGCCATCGACCCGTACCAGGTGTTCCGCGTACTTTTGCTGCCGCTGGAGAGCGTGAAGCAGCACGCCAAATGGCACCCCGAGGGCGACGTGCTGTACCACTCGCTCCAGGTGTTCGAGCGGGCGAAGGACGTGACCCTGTACGACGAGGAGTTCCTGCTGGCGGCGCTGCTGCACGACGTGGGGAAGGGGATCGACCCCTACGACCACGTGGCCGCCGGGTTGCAGGCACTCGACGGGCTGATCACCGACCGCACGGCGTGGCTGATCGAACACCACATGCTGGCGCACGAGTACAAGGCCGGCACGCTCGGCGGGCGAGCGAGGAAGCGGCTGGAGGAGAACGAACACTTCGAAGACTTGCTGGCGTTGCAGGAGTGCGACGCGGCCGGGCGGGTGCCCGGCGCCACCGTCGGCACGGTGGACGAGGCGCTGGCGTTCGTCCGCGAGGTGGAGCGGCAGAACCGGGGCAAGTGAGTCGTCCGACCGCGTGCGGGGCCGATGCACCGGGCCGTCAGCGGTCGTCTGCCGGACGGTCGGTCGCCAGCTTGGCCCGCAGCGTAGTCCGCGAGATGCCGAGCAGTTCGCTGGCGAGCACCTGGTTCCCCTTCACGTGCTGCAGGGCCTCATCGAGCACGACCCGATCGACCTCGTGGATGACACGACGGTACAACTCCGGGGTGCCGGCCGCGATCAGCGCCCGCACCAGCTCGCGGAGATCGGGCAGTGCGTTCGCCCCGGCGGGCGGGGCGGCGGCCCGCCCGGTGACCGTGCCGGGCAGGCAGCCGGCGGTGATCACGTCGGACACCGCCTGGATGACCGCGTACCGGATGGCGTTCTGTAGCTCCCGCACGTTCCCCGGCCACGGGTGCCGCTCGAGGGCGGTGCGGGCGTCCGGGGCGACCGTACCGACGTGCCGGCCCAGCTTGGCGTTCATCTGGCCGACGAAGTGGTCCACCAGCAGTTGCAGGTCGCCCGCCCGTTCCCGCAGTGGGGGCAGGTGAATCGTCACCCCATTCAGCCGGTACAGTAGGTCCTGGCGGAACCGGCCGGCGGCCACCAACTCGTCCAACCGCTGGTTGGTGGCCGCCACCAGCCGCACGTCGGTGGCGATCGTCTCCCGCCCGCCGATCCGCTCGAACCGCCCGTCCTGGAGCACCCGCAGCACCTTCGCCTGGGTGGCCGGGGACATGTCCCCGATCTCGTCCAGGAACAGGGTGCCGCCGTCCGCCTGCTCGAACTTGCCCACCCGCTGGCGGTCGGCGCCGGTGAACGCCCCCTTCTCGTGCCCGAACAGCTCGCTCTCCAGCAGGGCTTCCGGGATGGCCGCGCAGTTGATGGCCAGGAACGGCTTGTCCGCCCGCTTCGAGTGCTGGTACACGGCCCGCGCCACCAGCTCCTTGCCCGTCCCGCTCTCGCCCAGGATGAGCACCGTCACGTCCTGCGGGGCGAACCGGCCGATCGCCTTGTACACCTCCTGCATGGCCGGGGAACGGCCGACGATCAGGTCGCCGCCTGCCGCCGGCCCGTCCGACTCCACCACCGCGGGCACCTTCCGCATCCGCCGCAGGGCGACCGCCTTGTCCACCACCTCCCGCAGGTGGTGCAGGTCGACCGGCTTGAGCAGGTACTCGAACGCCCCCCGCTTCATCGCCTCGATGGCCGTCTCGGTGGCGGCGAACGCGGTCACCACGATCACCGGCAGGTGCGGGTCGAGCCGTTTGATGGCGTCGAACAGCTCCAGCCCCGACTGGTCGGGCAGCCGCACGTCCACGATCACCGCGTCCGGCGCCACAGCCGCCAGCGCGGCCAGCCCGCGGCGGGCGGTCTTCGCCGTCTCCACCCGTAGCTCGTCCGTCTCCAGCCCGGCTTGGAGGGAGTACAGCACGTTCGGCTCGTCGTCGATGATGAGCAGGGTGGGCACACGGGCCTCCTTCAGGCGGACAGAGCGGGGGGCGAGGCCGGCGGTCGGACCACCGGTAGTCGGAGGGTGAACGCTGCCCCGCGGTCGGACCATGCCACCGTCAACCCGCCGCCGTGCGTCTCGGCGATCCGCCGGCAGATGGACAGACCGAGGCCGAGGCCGGACTCCTTGGTGCTGACGAACGGCTCGAACACCCGCTCGGCCAACTCCGCCGGCAGGCCCGGGCCACCGTCCTCGACCGTCACCAGCAGTTCCGGGGTGTCCGCCAGCCGCGGGTCCAACCCCACCCGGACGGTGACGTGCCCGCCCTGCGGCTGGGCGTCCAGGGCGTTGAACAGCAGGTTGAACAGCACCTGCCGCACCTGGTTCGGGTCGGCCGACGCCACCGTCGGCCCGGCGGTCGCCTCCACCCGTACCTGCACGTTTTGGAGTTCCGCCCGCGCCCGCACGCCGGCGGCCGCCCGCTCGGCCAGGTCCAGCACGTCCACCGGCCGCGGGTCCGGGCGGGGCGGGCGGGCGAAGTCCAGAAACCCGCTGACAATCTGCTCCAGCCGCAGAATCTCCTCCTCCAGCACCTCCAGGTCGCGGGGCTTGAACACCCCGCCCCCCCGCCGCTCGAGCGTCGCCTGCACCAGCAGTTTGATGGCCATGAGCGGGTTGCGGACCTCGTGCGCCAGCCCGGCCGCCATCTGCCCGACCCATGCCAACTGCTCCGCCCGCAGCGCATCCCGCTCAGTCAGGCGGAGGCGGTTCAGTACCGCCGAGGCAGACGCTTTCATGTGCTCGATCGGGTCGACCGGAGCGCCGCCGACCGCCGGCTTGAGCAGCGCCGCCTGGCCGAGTTGTTCGGCGGTGAACCGCACCCCCTCCTCCGCCCGCAGGATGGACCGGCGGATGGCCACCGCGATCACCGTCCCGCCGAGCAACCCGCCGATCGCCCCGCACACCCCCAAGGCGACCAGACCGACGGTGATGCGGTCGGCCGTCTGCTGGTTGGCCGCGGTGGTGGTGGTGAGCGCCGCCTCGTTCACCCGCAGGTACTCGTGGGCCGGCTCCAGGATCTCCTTCTCGAACACCGCGTCGGTCAGCTCGAAGATCTTCGGGTACTTCCACTGCTCCCGCGCGGCCAGCACCCGCTCGTACTCGGCGAAGAACTTCTCGTACCCCTGGCGGGTCCGCTTCATCAGCCGCTGCTCGTCCGAGGTGAGGGCCAGCCGCTCGGCCTCGGTCAGGGCCTGGTTGGTCCGCTCCTTCAGCCCGGGGATCAGCTTCAGGTGGCTCTCGTTCTGGGTGATCAGGTAGCGGGTGAACTGGCTCCGCACCTCGCGGACACAGATCTCTAACTCCTGGGCCGCCTGCATGCTCGACACGTTCGACGCGATCAGGTCGGACGCCGACCGCTGGAGCGAGTGAACGTACCATGCCGCCCCGAGGGCGATGATCAGCAGCAGCCCCGACAGCACCGCCACCGGGGCGGCCAGTTGGGCGACAAGTCGCTGTGACATGCCAGTCCCCCGTCCCGAGTACAGAATCTGAACACGGTAGTTCAGAGAATGGCCGCTCCGGCGATTGGGGTGGGCCACCCGGTTTGCCCGACCGGTTGTTTCAGCCGTTGGTGAAACTCGCTTGAGAGACCGCGATGTCGGATTTTGGCCCGCGATTCCCCAGCAATTCTACGCCCTGATCCGTCAAGCGGAGCAGGTTGGGCGGCCCGCACAGCGGTTTGGCATTCCGGTTGCCAAGCCCAATTGCAAATGACGTGCCCCACCCGTGAAGCGGGCACCGACCGGCACCTCCGGGAGGGCGATCACATGGGTTGGAGCCAGGAGCGGTTGGAGCAAGTGGCCCAGACCCGACTGGGCGGGGCGAAATTGATTGTGGTGGCCAATCGCGAGCCGTACATCCACCGCTTTCGCAACGGCGAGGTGCAGTGCATCCGTCCGGCCGGCGGGTTGACCACCGCCCTGGATCCGGTGATGCGTGCGTGCGGCGGGGTGTGGGTAGCGCACGGGTCCGGGGACGCCGACCGCCAGATGGCCGACTCCGCCGGACGGGTGCGGGTGCCGCCGGACGACCCGGCGTACACCCTGCGGCGGGTGTGGCTGAGTAAAGAGCAGGAGGAGGGGTACTACTACGGGTTCGCCAACAGCGGGCTGTGGCCGCTGTGCCACCAGGTGTACGCCCGACCGACGTTCGACCCGGCCCACTGGGCGGCGTACAAGGAGGTGAACGAACAATTCGCCGCGGCCGTCCTCGAGGAAGCGCGAGGCGGCCCGGCGCTCGTATTCGTGCAGGACTACCACTTCGCCCTGCTCCCGCGGCTGCTGAAGGACGCCCGCCCGGACCTGGTGGTGGCCCAGTTCTGGCACATCCCGTGGCCGAACCCGGAGCTGTTCCGCGTCTGCCCGTGGGGGAAGGAGATCCTGGACGGGATGCTCGGCAACGACCTGATGTCGTTCCACATCCAGTACCACTGCAACAACTTCCTGGAGACGGTGGACCGCACCTTGGAGTGCCGCATCGACCGCGAGCGGTTCGCGGTCGAGCGGAACGGGCAGTGTACCAAGGTCCGTCCGCACCCGATCAGCGTGGACCCGCGGTTGGCCGACGAGTACCTCGGGGCGAACTGGTTCGCCAGGGCCGTCCGGCTGAGGAAGGAGTTGAACCTGGGCCAGCGGCCGGTACTGGTGGGGGTGGACCGGGTGGATTACACGAAGGGCATACCGGAGCGGTTGGAGGCCGTGGGCCGCCTGCTCGACACTCGCCCCGAGTGGCGGGGGCAGTTTCATTTCGTCCAATTGGGGGCGCCCAGCCGTACCGACCTGGATGTGTACCGCGAGTTGAATGAACGGGTGCAGAACATGGCCGCCGGCATCAACCTGAAGCACGGCACGGCCGACTGGCAGCCTGTGGTGGTCCTGAACCAGCACGCCGGGCCGGAAGACATTTTCGTCCTATACCGCATGGCCGCCGGGTGTGTGGTGACCAGCTTGCACGACGGCATGAATCTGGTGGCCAAGGAGTTCGTCGCCGCCCGCGGGGACGAGCAGGGGGTGCTGGTGCTGTCCGAGTTCACCGGGGCGGCCCGCGAGTTGACCGACGCCGTGTTGGTCAACCCGTTCGACGTGCAGCAGACGGCCGACGCCCTGCACGCCGCCCTCACCATGCCGGCAGACGAGCAGCG
Source organism: Gemmataceae bacterium (assembly GCA_947474875.1). Classification (GTDB taxonomy): domain Bacteria; phylum Planctomycetota; class Planctomycetia; order Gemmatales; family Gemmataceae; genus JALHQU01. The sequence goes on along the minus strand of CANJKY010000098.1, from coordinate 2,792 downwards.
GCGGCGGATGCGAAAGATGCGGGCGCATGTGGACGACCACAACATCTTCCGCTGGGCCGGCATGCTGCTGTCGGAGGTGGGCAAGATGGTGGAACCGGTGCCGTTGCCCGAACCGGTCGGCCTCGACTCTCCGTCGGACGAGGAGGTGGGACATCTGCTCGCCCGCCACCGGGCGCTGGATTCGATCCGCCTGGCTATGGGGGTGGCATGACTTCGCGTGCCAACAATTCGCCGGGATGGGTTCACGCCGCGGTGGCCGGGTATCAGGCCGGCCGCCCGCTCGTGCTGCTGTTTGACTACGACGGGACGCTCACCCCGATCGTCCGTCACCCCAGTCTGGCTTTGTTGTCTCCAGCCGCCCGTGAGGTGCTCGCCCGGCTCACCGCCCTGCCGGCCGTCACCGGGGCGGTGCTGAGCGGGCGGGCGCTGGACGAGGTGAAGTCCCGCGTCGGGTTCGACCGGTTCTACTACGCCGGCTCGGGCGGGCTGGAGATCGACCTGATCGACGAACGGCGGGTGTACCCCGGGGCGGACACGTTCGGGCAGACACTGACGGCGGTCCACGAGCGGCTGCTCGACGCGTTCCAGCGGTATCCCGGCACCTGGGTGGAGCGAAAGCCTGCGGCCCTGGCCGTCCACTACCGCGGCCTGCTGCCCCTGTCCGCGGCCTGCTTCCGGCTGGAGGTGGGTAATCAGCTCGCGACCGTACCGGGGGTGCGGTTCCGGGTTGTGTCCGAGGCCATCGAGGTGACGCCCGCCGGCGGGTGGGACAAGGGCACGGCCGTAACCGCCGTACTCGACCGGGTGCGGGCCACCCACCCGGACCCGCTGCCGGTATACTTCGGCGACTCGGCGAATGACATCGAGGGGATGGCGGCCACGGCGGCGGCCGGCGGGCTGGTCATCGGGGTGGGGGTCGAGACTCCGGACGGGGCCGGGCACCTCGTCCCCCACCCGGCCACGCTGCTTGACGAACTGATCACCCTGCACCGCCGCCTCGTGGCCGCCCGCGGTGAGCCGCCGCCCGATGATTTCCCGAGCCGCTCGTCCGATGAGGCGGAGGATCACGACCAGCCGCTGGTGCTGGTGGTCGATCAGGACGCCGGGCACCGCACGCGGGTGAGCGAATCCCTCCAGCACCTCGGCTGGCGGGTGCGGGCGGTCGCCCACCCGGACGAGGCGGAGCGGGTGCTCGACGACGACCTCGGCGGCGAGGTGCGGGCGGTGCTGGTGGACCTGGACCAGCCGGGGTTGACCGGCGGTCGCGTTCTCGCCGGGTGGGGGGAAGCGCGGCCACAGGTGGTGCGATGCGGGATGGCGCGGGTGACCCCGCGCCTGGCGACCGTCCTCGGCCGCATGAGTGGTATCCCGGTGCTCACCAAGCCGCTCGACCCGGCCGCGTCCGACCGGCAACTCCGCACCCTGCTGGACGAAGCGGGCGTTGCCACCCCGAGCCCCTGATCCGATCTGCGGTTGGCACCGCGTTCCAGGGAGGCGAGCATGACCGCGACCCGATTCCCGTGGCTCCTGACACTGTTCGGCATCACGGTGACGTCTCTTGCCTCTGTCCGGGCTGGCGACTCGCCGGAGGCGGTCACGCTGACCACCGGCGACTGGGCGAATTTGTCCGCCCGTTACTACACCGGAGACCGGGGCGGGCGATCTCCGGCCGTCATCGTCCTCGACGACCTGGGCGCTGACGCCCGCCCCGCCGCATGCGACGCCGTCGCCCGGCGGCTGGCGAAGGACGGGTTCACCGTCCTCTGTTTCGACTTCCGCGGGTGCGGTAGGAGCCGTTCCGTAGAGCCGGAGTTCTGGGACGATCCGAACAACCGGCAGTTGATGAAGGGGGCTAAGACCGACACCCCGGCGGAGGCGATCCGGTTCGCCGAATTCAAGCCCGGGTATCTACCCACGTTGGTGAACGACATCGCCGCCGCCCGTTCGTATTTGGAACGGCGGAACGACGGCATGGAGTGCAACACCAACCAGATCTACGTCGTCGGGTTCGGCCGCGGGGCCACGCTCGGGCAGATGTGGGTGGCGGCCGAGTGGGCCCGGTACCGGGTGTCCGGGTCGTCGGGAAAACGGGCCGCCCGCCCGGAGGGGAAGGCAGTCGCCGGGTGCGTGTGGGTGCGGCCGGCTCACGACCTCGACCGGCAGGTCATCCCGCTCCCCGACCTGATTAAGAACCTGACGGCGAAACGGACCGCCATGGTCGGACTCGTCCACGCCGCCGGGGACCTGGCCGGGGAGCAGTTCGCCAGGCAGTGCGTGGAGGCGAGCAATACCTCGAGCAGGGGTCGCTGGGTGGCTTCGGCGGTGTTGCCGCGGTCCGGCACGGCGATGGGCGACCGTGACGATGTCATCGAGCAGGCCGTGAAGTATGTCACCGAGATCCGCAAGGTCCAGGAGTCCCCGCCGTGGGATGACCACGATTTCGTGAACCGGCGGTACGTCTGGGCGGTCGCCGGTTCCGCCGTTGGCACCCAGGCTAAAGATGAGGGAGACGAGAACCTACAGCCGATTCCGATCAGCCGGATTCTCGGTTTGAAGAAGTAGGCCGACCCTGACCGATGTTGGGGAGTCTGCATGCTCCATGGCGACTGCCTTTTCTGATGCGAGTACAGCCGAAGCCGCTGGCGCTCGGCCGGGTGGAGTTCCACCCGGATCCCGGTGGCTGTGTCGAGAATGTCGGCGCCACTACGAACCACCTGCTACCCCGTCCGACGTGGGACGCTCAGTCCTTCAGGCGTCCACCCTGAGGCCCACTAATGGCCGCCCTCGACACC
>CANJKY010000097.1 GCA_947474875.1 Gemmataceae bacterium | reverse complement strand
GCCGGCCGGGGTGTCTGCCGTGATGCGGTGCCGCACCTTGCCGCCGTCGGTCAGCACCTCCAGCAGGTACGGGTCGAGGCGGAACGAGTTGGGCTTACCGGCCTCCGCCGGGCTGAGCTTCACGTCCGCCCCCACCTCCGCCGACCGCCCCATCGGGTGGTGGTGGTAGCTGCCCGAGATCTGGCGGTGGCACGGCGTGCAGGCGGCGTCGCCCAGGTACTTCACGTCCGGGCGGATGTTCTGGAAGGGGGACTGGTACGCCAGCCGCGGGTCGGGGGTGGGGGCTTCGCGGTGTTCGGCCGCCGTCGGCTGGGTGACGGGTTCGCCCGTGCGGAGGAAGAAGTACCAGACGGCGACCACCCCGGCGGCCAGGAACAGAACGGCCAGCAGCGGCTTCACGAGCGACGGGCGGGCGGCCGCGGGGTGGGTTTCTTCCATGCAGAAACGGTATCATCGGTGTAGGGGCACTGTCAACGTACTGGGAGACTGAGGGTTCCGTGAGCATGCTGAGTTACACGTTCGACGTGATCGTGGTCGGGGCCGGGCACGCTGGCACGGAGGCGGCGATGGCCGCCGCCCGGCTGGGGATGAAGACGTGCCTGCTGACCATGAACGCGGACGCCGTCGGGCAGATGAGCTGCAACCCGGCCATCGGCGGGGTGGCGAAGGGGCAGATCGTCCGCGAGATCGACGCGCTGGGCGGGGTGATGGGCCGGTGTACCGACGCCAGCGGCATCATGTTCAAGATGCTGAACGCGAGCAAAGGCCCGGCCATGCACAGCCCGCGGGCGCAGTGCGACAAGAAGCTGTACCAGAACACGATGAAGTTGTGGGTGGAGGAGCAGCCGGGGCTGACGCTGCGGCAAGAACTGGTGGAAGGGCTGCTGCTGGAGCCGTTCGACGATTCGGCCGGTGTCGCCACCCGACGTGTCCTGGGCGTCGTCGCCCGCGGGGATACCCGCTACCTGGCGCCGGCGGTCATCCTCACCACCGGCACGTTCCTGAAGGCGGTGATGCACACCGGCGAGGCGAAGACGACCGGCGGGCGGGCCGGGGACAACTCGGCCGAGGGGATGAGTGACTCGCTCGCCGCGTGCGGGTTCACGCTCGAACGGTTCAAGACCGGCACCCCGTGTCGGCTGAACGGCCGCACCATCGACTTCAGCAAGCTGGACGAGTCCCGCGGCGACGACCCGCCGCGGCCGTTCAGCTTCGCCACCGACCGTATCACCATCCCGCAGATGGTCTGCCACGTCACCGAGACGACGCAGGCGGTCCACGACCTGATCCGAGCGAACCTGCACCGCGCCCCCATGTACACCGGGCAGATCAAGGGCGGCGGCCCGCGGTACTGCCCGAGCATCGAGGACAAGGTGGTGCGGTTCGCTGAGAAACAGAGTCACCAACTGTTCCTCGAACCGGAGGGGCTGAACACCCGCGAGTACTACGTCAACGGCATCAGCACCAGCCTGCCGAAGGACGTGCAGGCGGCGATGCTCAAGCTCATTCCGGGGCTGGAGAACGCCGAGGTGATGCGGTGGGGGTACGCCGTCGAGTACGACTTCGCCCCGCCGACGCAACTCCACCCGACGCTCGAAACCAAGCCCGTCGCCGGCCTGTACTTCGCCGGGCAGATCAACGGCACCACCGGGTACGAGGAGGCCGGGGCGCAGGGGCTGATGGCCGGGCTGAACGCGGCGCTCAAGCTGAAGGGCAAGCCGCCGCTGGTGCTCGACCGCGCCCAGGCGTACATCGGCGTGCTCATCGACGACCTGGTGACGAAGGGGGTGGACGAACCCTATCGCATGTTCACGTCGCGGGCCGAGTACCGGCTGTTGCTGCGGCACGACAACGCCGACCGCCGGCTCACCCCGCTCGGCCGCAAGATCGGAAGTGTGGGGGACGCGGCGTGGAACCGCTATCAGGAGAAGGAGCGGGGCATTGAGGAGTTGCAGGGGCAGTTGAACGCCCTCAAGTCGGACGGGGACACGCTGGCGACGTGGCTGCGGCGGACCGAGACGACGTGGGACGAGGTGGTGGCTCGCGGCCCGGTACTGGCAGCCTGGGCGGATCGGCCGGACGTGGTCGAACAGGTGGTGCTGGAAGCCAAGTACAAGGGGTACATCGACATCCAGGCGCGGGACGTGGAGCGGTTCCGCAAGATGGAGGGGCGGCGGATTCCGGACACGTTCGACTTCGCCGCCGTGCCGCAGCTGCGGGTCGAGGCGAAGCAGAAGTTGGCGAAGGTGCGGCCGGCGAACATCGGGCAAGCCAGCCGGGTGAGCGGCATCACCCCGGCCGACCTGGCCGTGCTGCTGTTTTACCTTCAAGAGGGGGCGTGATCCGTCGGACCACACGCCGGTGGGCACGTTCACCTCAGTGCTGTTCCATGTCGTGAGGAAGTGAAGGCGGGCGGAAGGCTTGGGGACTTCCGGGCCGGGGGCAGAACCCGGGCAAGGGCGGTTCTGCACGGCGTTGCGGCGGGATCGGCAGTGCTGTTGCTTTATCCGGAATGAGCCGGTATGGAGCCGCCCGTAAGCCGCGGGGAACCCCCACACGGGGCGAACGGCGGCGGATGCCGCGGGCGTGCGACTTGGCGTTCGGGTCGCGGCGGCGGGGCAATTCGGCCAGCCGGCCGGAGTGCTCGCGACGGACGACCGTGGGGTGGACGACGGGATCTGGGAACGCGGGCAAGGTGCGGCCGGTTGAGCGGTTATCGGGGATGGGTGATTGACACCCGACCCGGTCGACCAGGCGATTGGCGGGCCGCCGCGTTGACAGGCAACCCGTGCGGGTTAGAATTTTTATGTCGGACGGTGTTCGGTTCTACAGCTTGCCTGACTTCTCCAGACGCCGACGGCGGAGATAGCCCGAGTTCGACCCCAAATACCCGTACCGCCATCCGGATATTCCGGGCCGGTTCGGGACGTGGTGCCCGTTTGCCACGGACGGTTTCCGGCCCACGCCCGGTGAATTCCGGGTGCTCGGGTTTCCTTCATGCGAGCCGGCGAGGCCGGCAGGATGTGACGTATGAAGACGGTGTTCACGACCGGTGAAGCGGCCAAGATCTGCAAGGTCTCCCAGCAGACCATCATCCGCTGCTTCGACAGCGGCCAGTTGAAGGGGTTCCGGGTGCCCGGCAGCAAGTTCCGCCGCATCCCCCGCGAGCAACTGTACCGGTTCATGAAGGATAACAACATCCCGACCGACGCGCTGGAGAGCGGCAAGCGGAAGGTGTTGCTGGTGGACGACGACATCGACCTGGTGGAATCGACCGCCAAACTGCTGGAAGAGGACGGTCGGTTCGAGGTGAAGGTGGCGGCCAACGGGTTCGACGCCGGCATGATGGTCAAGGAGTACCGGCCGGACATCATGCTGCTGGACGTGATGCTGCCGGACATCAACGGCAAAGAGGTGTGCCAGCGGGTGCGGTCCGACCCCAGCCTGGAGGATGTCCGCATCGTGTGCATCAGCGGGATGGTGGAAGAGGACAAGATCCAGGAGCTGAAGCTGGCCGGGGCGGACGACTTCGAGCGTAAGCCGTTCGACATCGAGGTGCTCATCGACAAGATGTGCAAGCTGCTCGACATGGAACCGGCGATGGTGGCGTAAAATCGGCGGACTGAGTGAAGTGGGCACCCCCCGCGTGTCGTTAGGAGTAGTGCGGCGGGGTGTTCCGAACGGATTCCGATGACGAGGGTACGGACGTGGACGCGGCGTGGGTCCAGAGTGCTCTCGCCCGCCCGTGGCTACGGCCGGCCGCCACCTCGCTGGTCGCGTTGACCGACGACCCCGTAACCCCGGTGCGTGTCGCCCACGACCCGGGGCTCGTTCTCCACCTCCTCCGCTACACCCGGCCGACCCCGACCCCGGACACGTTCGAGATCACCCCGTCCGGCCTATCTCAGCCCGGCCTGTGCGAGACTGCCGCCGCACTACTCGAACTCGACCCGTCCGGCCTTCCAACTGTCTCGACGGATTCCGCCCGCGTCACCGCGCACGTGGGCGCGGGGCTGGCCCGATTATCCGGCCTGTGTACTCCGGACGCAGCCGCGGCGGTCGGGCTTCTGCTCGGCACGCTCGGGCGATCGGCCAAGTCTGCCCGCAAGATGTTCCCGCGGTGGCGGCTACCGGCGTGGGTGACGCTGGCCGTCGGATTCCTGGAGCTACCGCTGGCCGACGTGGGGACGCTCGGCGGGCACCACGGGCTGCTGCGGGCGATCCGCGCGGCGGTACGGGCGGTCGGCGGAGTGCCGATCTACCCGGAGGCCGACCCGGAACTCGACAGCCAGGCGCCGTTCCTGCTCGAACAGGCCCGGATGGTCGCCCCGCCGCGGGCGGGCGAGGTGGGCGACGCGGACCTGAAATTACTCCCCCGGCTGTTGCGGGCGACGGCCAAACTGCGGCAGCGGACCGGGCAGGTGCTGGTGCCGGATCTGGAACGGCAGATCGACCAGCTCACCGCCGCACTGGCGAAGACGCGGGCGGAGTTCGATGCGACGATGAAGGACGCTCGGCTGAGGTCACTGGCCGAGTACGCGGCCGGGGCGGCACACGAGATCAACACCCCCCTCGCCGTCATCTCCACCAACACCCAGTTGCTCCGGTCGGCCGAGGACGAGCCGGACCGCCTGGGCCGGTACGACACCATCATCCGCCAGACGAAGCGGATTCACGAGATCCTGTACGGCAGCCGGCAGTTCGCCCTCCCGCCGCAGCCCCAGCCGGCGTTCGTCAGCCCGGCCGCGTGGGTGGCCGACCTGGAGGCCGAGTTCGCGGCGGAGGCCGCCGAGCGGCAGGTGACGCTCGACCTGCCTTGCCCGCGGGCCGCCGCCCGCGCGTGGGCGGATGCATCGCATCTGCGGACCATCCTCAGCCACCTGGTGAAGAACGCGCTGGAGGCGGCCGGACCCGGCGGGTGGGTGCGGGTGCGAGCGGAGGTGGACTTCGCCACCGTGCGGATCGTGGTGGAAGACAGCGGCCGCGGGCCGACCGCGGCGGCGGTGCCGCACCTGTTCGACCCGTTCTACTCCGGGCGGAGCGCCGGCCGCGGGCGGGGGTTAGGGCTGGCCATCGCGTGGCGGCTGGCGAAGCAGAACGGCGGGGACGTGAGCTACGAGCCGCGGCCGAATCAGCCCGCCCGGTTCGTGGTCACCCTGCCAGCGGTGCCGGCTGAGATGTCCGACCGCCGGTCGGCGTAGGCCGCCGGCAGGCGGGCGTCGATCACCTTTTCGGCTGTCGGCCGCTCGATCCGCCGCTTCTTGAACAGGTTCAGCAGCGGCCCCTCGACCAGCCGGTGCAGCAGCACCCCGCCGCCGACCCCGACCAGTATCTGACTCGCCAGCCAGAGCAGGTGCGGGAAGAACGTGTGCTTCCACCACGCCAGGGTCATGGTGTACACGGCGGCGCAGACCGGCGAGTGGAACAGGTACACCGAGTACGAGGCGTCGCCCAGCCGCTCCAGCCACCGCGGCAGCCGCCGGCCGGTCTGCACCTCGGTCGCCACCATCCCGTACACGACCAGCGCGGACGCCGGGCCGAAAGCCCCCACCCGCCAGAACAGGTTGGCCGCCACGTCGGTCGGGCTTTTCGGGTCAGCGGACGCCAGCACCCACGCCGCCCCCCACCCGACGCCGGCGAACACGGCCAGCCGGCCGTAGCCGTTGAACCCGGCCCGCACCGCCCACGCCACCCCGCACCCGAGCAGGAACTCCCACACGAACGGGCTGACCGCATGGGCCAGCCACACGTCCTTCGCTGCGTTCACCGGGCCGATCGCCCATGCCGCGATGCTGACGCCCACCCCCCACGCCGCGAGCGCCCACGGGGCCAGCCGACGCGGCAGCAGGAACAGCCCGGCGAACGCCAGGTAGAACATCACCTCGTAGCTGAGCGACCACGCCGGCGGCGTGTACAGGTTCGGCACCCGGCACGGCAGCAGCGCCAGCCACAGCAGCCAGCGGGTGCGGGGGCCGGGGCCGTCCGGGGCCGGGTAGTACGGCAGTTGCCCGTGCGACAGCAGTTGGAAGCCGACGCCGAGCAGCATCACCACCCAGAACGTCGGGTACAGCCGCCACCACCGGCGGAACAGGTAGCCGGGCACCGCCGCCGGGTTGCCGAGGTGGTGGAACTGGGTGTGGGTGATGAGGAACCCGGACAGGACGAAGAACAGGTCCACCCCGGCGTACCCGTACCAGACGAACGAGCCGAGCAGCGGGCGGGCGATGCCGAACGACTTCTCCCACACCGCCAGGTGCAGGAAGAACACCATCAGGCAGGCCACCCCGCGGAGGGCTTGCAGGTTGTGGAGCGTCGGGCGCACGCGGGAGTCCGTTCCGGGGCGGGGTGAGAGTCTTACCCCGGAACGGCGGCGGCGGGCAAGGGGAAGTACGAACCGTCACTTCACCTCGAACGGGATCTCGACCGTCTTCGCCTCGATCTGCTTCGTCACCGGCTTGAGCATGTCGATCTCGAACGCCCGGCCGACGCGGTTCCCGCACACGTCCTCCAACCGGGTGTCGATCACCAGCTTGTACTTGCCTGCCGGGAAGTGTTTCAGGTTCTCGCCGATGAACAGGTGCGTATCGGTGGCCCTTTTTCCGGCCATCCGGTCTACCCGATGGCCGTCCTCGTCCACCATCCAGATGAGCCGCTCGGCCAGAGCGTGGTCGATCACCTTCGACTGGCCGAACTCGACGCGAAGGGTCGCGTCCAAATCAGTCCTCTCGATCACCGTCACTTGTTGCGATCCTGATCGAACACCACCAAGCCCACCACCACCAGATCTGCCACCTCCACCAAATCCGCTCGCCGAGCGAAGAGTTCGCTCCGCGTTACTCGGCGTCTTGACCTCCCACGTCATCGGGTCGATGCCCGTGTCGTCCGGCTTCGTGACCGTGAACGTCCGAAGGAACTTGTCCGCTAACGGCCGGCCATACTCGTCCGGCCAATCCTTCGAGATCACCAGCGTGTACTTCTTCCCCTCCTCCAGGATCGGTCCGGCCTCCTCCCGCGGCACCAGTCCCCGCTTCACCCGGCCGGGGTAGAACAGCAGCGTCAGCCGCTTGCCGTCCGGACTCCACAGCTCCTCGTCCAGCTCCAGGAACGGGCTGGCGACCTCCACACCGTCGTCCCGCACCAGCTTGATGTGCTTGTAGATGTCGCCCTTCTTCACCGGGGCGGAGAAGTGGACGTACATCCGCAGGGTGTTCTCCGGCAGCACGCCGGACGTCGGATACACCTGCTCGATGACCGTCGGCGGGGTGTTCGGCACCGGGATGGTGAACTCGGCGGTCTGCTTGCCGAAGAACACGCGGTAAGTGGTGCCCGGCTGCGGCGGGAAGCGCGGGGTGAACCGGACTTCACCCGCCGCCGTCGTTGCATCCCCCGCAAGCGGTTGCACGTAGTTCATCAGCGGCTGGTCCGGTTTGGCGACGAACACAGCCAGTTGCCCGCTCGACCTCCGGGTGCGGACAATGAACGCCGATTTCGACGAGTCGAATTGAACGCGAACATCACCGCTAGTCCGGTACAGCGGGGTGAACCCGTCATTCCGCAGCAGGCAGTCCAGGCCGTTCAGGTTGTCGGTGAGGCGGTCTTCCACGTCGTGGTCGGTGTGCCCGAGAATGCCGACCGGCCCGGCGTATCCGCTGTCGCGGATCGCCTTCAGCAGTTTGGCGTCGTCGTCCCCCTCACCGATGCACAGGATCTTCTGCCCGTTCTTCTCGCCGTCCAGCTTCATCCCGTTCAGGTTCAGGCAATACAGGTGCGGCTTCATCGCCTTCAGGTGATCGGCCAGCTTCCCCAGGTAGTCGTGCCCGTGGTGCAAGTTGTACACGATGCCGGCGTTCGGCTCGCCGCACGCCGCCACCACCGCCGCCATGTTCGCCGGCTCGCCCGTCCACCCGCCGTGGTTGTAGATGCCCACCTTGTGCCCGTCGGCCGCCGCCCGTTTCGCCAGCTTCGCCACCGATTCGGCGGTGACTTTCACCTTCTCGTCCTGGCTCAACTTGGCGTCCGGCTGCGGGAGCATCACCCACAGTTCCGTCTTCACGCCTTGAGCCTTCAGCACCCGCAACAGTTCCTCGCCGTCCTTGCCGACGCCAGCCGGGAACCACACCCCTTGCAGGGTGATGCCCGCCTCCTTCAGCAACTTGACCTCCTCGCCGAACGTGGGCAGGTGCTCGGCCCGCCAGTCGTAGGCGTACCGGGTGAATCCGAGCCGCTTGAGCATCTCCACCCGCTCGGCCGGCCCCCGCTTCTTGGCGTCGAACGGCACCACGCACCACGCTACCCGGTTGGCCGGGGCGAACACGTCGGCGGCGGGGCAGGGCAGGGCGAGGAGCAGGAGAAGGGGGAGTGAGAAGAGGTGGCGCATGACATCACCAAAAGTGAAAGCCCCGGCACGGCCGTGCCGGGGCTTTGGAGGGCCAGGTTACGGCAGGGCGATCGTCTTCAGCGACAGCGACTTCGTCTCTTTATCTTGCACCACGATGAGCGCGTGTTCGGCGTCCAGCTTGTCGAGCTGCACCACCCCTTCCAGCCCGTCGATCTTCTCGAACTTGGCCCCGGCGGTACCGCCGCCGGTCACCGGGTTGGTCAGCCCGTCCGCCTTGTCCACCCCGTCCAGGCTGACCTTCATCACCCCGCGGACGCTGTTCGCCAGCAGGGCGTAGTCCTTCCCGCCCTTGCTGTACACGATGATGTCCAGCGGCTTGTTCCGGTTGCCCAGCTCGGC
>CANJKY010000096.1 GCA_947474875.1 Gemmataceae bacterium | reverse complement strand
GGTTGCGGGCGTCCACGTCCTCCTTCCCGCTGAGGGGGTGCAGCTTGAAGTCGATCCGCTCGGGGATGTACGGCGGGGCCACCCGCTTCACGAACTCGCCGTCCTTCAGCTCGTAGGCCGTGCGGAACGCCTTCATCCAGTCCGGTTCGGGCGGCAACTTCTTCTCCGGCACCGGGGCGGCCAGCGCCGTCGCGACCGCTACGACCACTGCACCCGCCGCCACGGTTCGCCGGCTCACGGTCGTCATGGCTCGCCCTCCGGTGGTCCCGCTCGCGGAGCGAGCGGGACACTTTATTCCCGCCCCCAGTACGGCGGGTCGTACCGCACCCCTTGCGGCGGGATGGTGTTCCCCGGTTTCGTCAGGTCGGCCAGGGTGAACGCCACCCCGAGCGGGGTCTTGCCCGGCCGGGCGTTCCGGGCGAACCGCTGGTCGCCCCAGTGCAGCCCGAGCGCCGCCGCGTCGAACTTGTCGAACGTGCCCGTCTTCGGCCGGTACCGCAGCTCGCACCGCAGCTTCACGTCGTACCCGCGACCGGCGTCCGGGTCCGCCCCGGTGTGCATGAGGGCCGCCCCGTCCAGCCGCAGGTCCACCGCGTCGGCGGAGGCAGCCGTTACCGTCAGCGTCATGGCGTTCGCCTTCACCTGCTCCTTCGTCCAGAACTCCGGCTCGCCGCGGGTGTTGTCCAGCAGGTGGAAGCGGGCGATGCGGGCGGCGATCTTGTCCGGCACCGGGTACGAGTGCCCGACCTCGGCCTTCGCCGGCGCCAGCGCCGCCACCTCGTCCTTCGTCAGCCACAGGAAGTCCCGCGACGCCTTGTCCCCGCCCATCTGGTCGCACGCCCCGCACATGATGTCATCGCCCTTCCGCTCCAGGATGCGGGTGTTCACCCGCACCACCAGCCCGCCCTTCGGCAGTTCGCGGGTGTATTTCGGGTCCGGCTTGCCGCGGTCGGGCACAGCGATGCCGCCCGGCGTCCGCTGTTTCTCCGGCAGCTTGTCGAACTTGGCCAGCGCGTCGCGGAACACCTGCTTCATCACCCCGGCGTCCTGCCCGGCGTTCTTGTACCCGAGTACGGTGCCGTCGGCGGCGAACACGTAGATGCCCTGGCGGGTGGCCCCGCCCTCCCCCTTGCGGCCGGCGGCGGTCGCCATCGTGCGGAAGAACTCGCCCTCTGCGTCCTGGCGACGGCGGGTGTACCAGTCGTCGGTACACACCGGCACGAACCGGTCGGTGGCCATCTTGATCACGTCAACGTCGGCGAAGGTGGACACACGGCCCATCACCACGTTGTTTCACCCGCACCCGAGCGGGTGGCCGTCCATCTCCCACAGCAGGATCGGCTTGCCCTCCTTCGCCGCCTTCTCGCGGGCGTCCCAGATGGAGGTGAGCCACGGGATCTTGTCGAAGTCGTCCTCGCCGGCCATCGGCAGCACCGCCTTCCGCATGGCGGCGAACTCGGCGGGGGTGAGTTGCTCGCCGGCCGGGGCGGGGGGAATCGTGAGGGCAACGAGCAATCCGAGGGCGGGAAGGAGCCGGCGGGAGAAGGTCATGACGGGTCTCCGGGTTAGGGTAGGGTTAAGATAGCACGGCCGGGTGAGCCGCCGCACCCGCCGGTCGGCTGAAGGACTGATCCCCCGCCCCCGCCCCGGCCGATGATGGTGTACCATGCCTGCCCCCCGCGTACTCGTCCTGTTCAACCAACCCGTCCTGCCGCCCGATCACCCGGACCGCGGGGCCGAGGAGGACGTACTGTACTCGGTCAAAATCGTGCGTGAGAGCCTGAAGGCGGTCGGCATCCCGTCCGACGAGTTCGGGGTGACGAGCGACCTGCCGGCCCTGCTCGCCCGCCTGCAGCAGCCGGACTTCGACGTGGTGTTCAACCTGTACGAGGGGGACGCGGACAACTCGGTGACGGAGGTGTACCTGACCGGGCTGCTGGAGTGGCTGGGCGTCGCGTACACCGGCTGCCCGTCGTTCACCCTGGCGGTGGCCCGGCAGAAGGCGGTGGCCAAACGTCTGTTCGCCGCCGCCGGCATCCTCACCCCCGAGTTCGTGATGCTCGACGCCGGCGACCCGGTGCCGGAAAACCCGGTCGGGTTCCCGGCGGTGGTGAAGCCCGCGAGCGAGGACGCGAGCATCGGCATCGACCAGGGGTCGGTGGTGACCACCCCGGCCGAGCTGGCCGCCCGCGTGCGGTACGTGTTCGACCAGTACGGCCCGCCGGCACTGGTCGAGCGGTTCATCGCGGGCCGGGAGATCCAGGTGTCGCTCATCGACCTGACGAACACCGGCAACCCGACCATGCTGCCGCTGTCCGAGATCGCGTTCGACCCGGCGTCCGGGCACTGGCCGGTGTACACGTACACGGCCAAGTGGGACGAAACGAGCGACGAGTACAAGGCCGCCCCGGTGCGGGTGGGGGCGGCGGTGCCGCCGCCGGTGCTGGCCGCCCTGGAGGACGTGACCAAGCGGGTGTACCGGCTGCTCGGCGCGCGGGACTACGCGCGGGTGGACACGCGGGTGACGGCGGCGGGCCAGGTGTACGTGCTGGAGCTGAACCCGAACCCGGCCATCACCAGCGTGATGATCGACGAGGGGTTGCCGACCGTCGGCGGCACGTATGACAAGTTCATCGCCGCCCTGGTGACCAACGCTGCCTCCCGCCGCCCCGGCCCGACCGGCAACCGACGGACCCGGATGCCGACCCCGACCCCGAACCCCTGACCCACTTCATGCGCCCGCTGACCGTCGTCAACGCCGCCACCGCCACGTTCGAGTGTACCTTCGGCCGCGGGTGCGACGGCCTGTGCTGCCGCAACGGCGAGCCGAGCGTGACCGCCGCCGAGCGGGCGCGGATCGACGCCGTCCTGCCCCGGCTGCTGCCGCCCCGGCGGCCGGCGGCGCGGCCGGGGGGGGCGCCCGGCGGGTGGCTGGGCGACGGGCAAAAGCTCGGCCTGCCGATGGCACGGGTGGTGGACGACTGGTGCGTGTTCTTTAACCAGGGGTGCGCGCTGCACAAGCTGGGGGCGGCGGACGGCGACTTCGCGCGGTACAAGCCGATCCAGTGCGTGCTGTTCCCGCTCGAGCCGAACGGGGACGGCACCTGGTACGTGCGGCAGCGGGGGTACGACGGGGAGGAGTGGGACGACCTGTTCTGCCTGAACCCGGCGAACACGGCGGTGAAGGCGGTGGACGCGCTGGCGGCCGAGTTGGCGGTGGCCGCAGATCTCGGCCCGGCGTTCACCTGGGGGGAGGCCAGCACGGCGGTTCCGGTCGCTCCGGCGGCGACCGGCGGGTGACGCCGCCCGAAAATCCGGCCCCCGCGCCTTGACAGGCCCCTTTCAGCCTTGAAGATTTAACGTGCGTCTCCCGCTCTTGCGCAGACTCCGCACCCGACCGTTCCCGTTCGGACGAGGACCGACCCATGGCCGAGAACCGCCGCCAGCGCATCACCGTCGAGGACGTGGGCGACATCGCCGTCGTTCAGTTCGTGGACAAGAAGATCCTGGACGAGCAGAACATCCAGATGATCGGCGACGACCTGTTCCGGCTGGTGGACGAGCTCGGCCGGCGGAAGCTGCTGCTCAACTTCTCGAACGTCGACTTCATGTCCAGCGCCGCTCTGGGCAAGCTGATCCGCCTGCACCAGCGGATGACCCAGGTGGGCGGCAAGCTGGTGCTGTGCAACATCTCCAAGGACATCATGACGGTGTTCACCCTGACCAAGCTGGACAAGATGCTCAAGATCGTCAAGGACGAGCAGACCGGCCTGGGGTCGTTCTGACCTGCCGCCCGCCGGCCCCGGACCCGCCGCCATGACCGACCCTCGCACCGCCGCCGACCTGACCGTGCCCAGCGATCTGGCCGAGGTCCGCCGCGTGCAAGACGACATCGAGTCGGCCTTGCAGGCGCACATGTTCGGCGAGAGCGACCTGTTCGCCGTCAAGCTGGCGGTGGAAGAGGCGCTGGTGAACGCCATCAAGCACGGCAACCAGATGGACCCGGGCAAGTGCGTGCGGGTGTGGTACTGCGTCACCGGCGACCGGTTCGAGATCCGCATCACCGACGAGGGGCCGGGGTTCAACCCGGCCGACCTGCCCGACCCGACCGACGACTGGAACCTGGAGAAGCCGTGCGGCCGCGGGGTGCTGCTCATCAAGTCGTTCATGACCAGCGTGGACTTCGTCGGCCGCGGCAACGAGATCCTCATGTCCAAGGTCAAGTCCGACCCGACCGAGTGACCCGCCGGCGCCGCACCTCACCGCCGGCACACCCGATCGGCGAGCTGCTCGATCAGAATCGCCAACTGCACCCGCCGCTCGACGTACCCGTCCGCCTCGGTACACGCCTCCAGCATGACCGCGATGGCGTCCGGCCCGACCGCCGCCACCGCTTGAAGCTTCCCCCGTTCGGCCGCGTCCAGTCCCGGCACTTCGGAACCGAGTGAGAGCCGCACTGCCGTGCGCAGCAGGTCGGTCAGCAGGTGAATCGCCAGCGACGCCCGCGCCCGCTGCGCCGGGCTGTCCTTCCCGGCCGACTCGACGAACTCGATCACCTTCGCCGCCAGCCCGACCGGGTCCGGCCGGGTGCTTCCGACCGCCGTCAGTAGTGTCTGCCGGAACTGCCACACGGCATCGTCCGCCAGGGCCAGCGCCCGCCCCGCGCTACCGCCGCTCAACCGCACCAGCCGGTCGAGCGTAGCCGGGTCGGTCACCCCGTTGTCCAGCAGCACCAGTTTCAGGTCGGCCGGGCCGAGCGGGTGGAAGCGGACCACCTGGCACCGCGACAGGATGGTCGCCAGTTGCCGCTCGGCGGAGGTGGCGAGCAGGATCAGCACCGCCCCGGCCGGCGGCTCCTCCAGCGTCTTCAGCAGGCAGTTGGCCGACTCCTCGTTGAAGTCGTCGGCGTCGATGACGAGCGTCACCTTGCGGCCGCCCCGCACCGGCCGCAGGGCCAGGTTCGCCACCAGTTCGCGGGCGGTGTCCACCGGCAGTTCCAGCTTGTCGTCGGGGGTGCGGACAACGCTGAAGTCCGGGTGCGTCTCGGCGGCCACCTGGGCGCACGCCGGGCAGCGGTCGCAGGCGGTCAGGTCGGCCGGCGGGTTCTCACACAGCAGGGCCTTGGCGAACTCGGTGGCGAACCGGCGTTTGCCGACGCCGTCCGGGCCGACGAACAGGTAGGCGTGGCCGAGCCGCCCGCGGCGGTGGGCGGCGAGGAGTTGCTGGCGGGCGGGGTCGTGCCCGCGGACGCGGTCCCAGGTCATGCCGCTTTTCTATAACCGCGGGTAGGTGCCGCGAGCCGAGCGGCACCCCGGGTGGCCGACTCCCTCCGGGAGTCGGCGCCGACCGTCGGAGACGGTCGGCCACCCACGCGGATCCTGCCCGGTTACTCCCCCAGGCTGGCGGCCACCTCCAGCCGGTCTTCGTCCGGCGCCAGGTCGGGGTGAGCTTCGATCAGCCGGGCGCAACTGTTCCACCGTAGCAGGGCGTCGTCGTTCGCCGCCGGGCGGAGCACCTCCGCCTTCTCGAACCAGTCCATCGCCTCCCGCAGGCAGTGGTACGCCGTCCGCCCGGCCCGCGGCTTGCCCGACCGCAGCCAGGCGATCCCCTCCCGCTCGGCTACCAGGCCGGCGTAGTACGCCCGCTCGTACTCGCCGTACAGCCGCGGCAGCAGGTCCCTCGCCGCCTGCGGGGACGCCGGCCGCGGGTCGGAGAACCGGTCCGTGTGCGCCAGCAGCAGCGTGACGACCGCCTCCTGGTTGCCCGGGTCGATCCGCAGCACGTCCTCGCAGATGCTCTCCGCCTGCTCCGGCTCGTTCAGCAGGCGGTAGCGGTTCGCCTTTTCCAGGGCGGCGGGCACCGCGTCCGCCGCGATCGGCTTGAGGTCGAACATGAAGAGCCTCCAGCGGGCGGTGTTCGTGGACCGGGCTTACTTCTTCTTGGGCAGCACCAGCCGCAGCAGCAGCATCACCGGGTCGTAGTGCTCGTCCACCACCCGCTCCTTCAGAGGAATGATGGCGTTGTCCGTGATGGTAATCCCCTCCGGGCACACGTTGGTGCAGCACTTGGTGATGTTGCAGTACCCGATGCCGTGCTTGTTCTTCACGTCGGCGATGCGGTCGCCGGTGTCGAGCGGGTTCATCTCCACCTGCGCCAGGTGCACCAGGAACCGCGGGCCGACGAACTGGTCGTGCTTGTGGTGGTCCCGCAGCACGTGGCACACGTCCTGGCACAGGTAGCACTCGATGCACTTGCGGAACTCCTGCACCCGGTCGGCGTCGTCCTGGTGCATTTTCCAGGTGCCGTCCGGGTTGTCCGCCTTCCGTGGGGCGAACGGGGTGATCCGCTTCTTCACCTCGTAGTTCCAGCCCACGTCCGTGACGAGGTCTTTGATCAGCGGGAACGTCCGCATCGGCTCGACGGTGATGACCTCGCCCGGCGGCAGGTCGTCCAGCCGGGTCATGCACATGAGCCGCGGCTTGCCGTTGATCTCGGCCGAGCACGAGCCGCACTTGCCGGCCTTGCAGTTCCACCGGCACGCCAGGTCCGGGGCCTGCGTGGCCTGCACCTGATGCACCGCATCCAGGACGACCATGCCCTCGCCGGCCTCGGCGGTGTAGTCTTGGAACGCGCCGGACTCAGCGTTGCCGCGCCAGACTTTGAGCGTGACCTGACCCATCTTCGCCTCCGGTCTTCGCCGCGGAGCGGCCGTCGGATGTAGCCCAGGGCGTCAGCCCTGGGTCAGGCAACCTCATCCCACCCGCCCCGGAGGGGCCGGCATCATTCTCCCGTCGGCCCCTCCGGGGCGACTCCGTTTCGTCACGTCGCAACCCAGGGCTTCCGCCCTGGGCTACATCCGACGGCCCCTCCGGGGCGAAAGTCGGTCAGGCTAGCTCCTCCGGCAGCTTCCCCCCGCCCTCGGCGGCGATGGCGTCCTTCAGTTCCTGCGGCATGGGCGGGATCGGCTCCAGCTTGATCTGCATCGACCCGTCCGCCGCCTTCCACTGCACCGTGTTCACCCGGCCGAACTCCCGCGTGTTCTTCGTCGGGTAGTCGTCGCGGAACTGCGCCCCGCGGCTCTCCTTCCGCAGGATGGCGCCGCGGGTAATGCCCTCGCTCACCGCCAGCAGGTTGTGCAGGTCGATGGCCGTGTGCCAGCCGGGGTTGTACTCGCGGTTCCCCGAAACGTGGCACTTGGCGGCGCGGGACTTCAGCTTCTCCAGCCCGTCCAGCGCCCGCACCATCTCGTCTTCCTTCCTCACGATGCCGACCAGGTCTTGCATCATGTCTTGCAGGTCGTGCATCACCTGGTACGGGTTCTCGGCGGGCGGGCGATCGAACGGGGCGAGCGCCCACTCCGCCGCCTCCTCGATCTGGTCGTTCGGCGTGTTCGCGGCCGGGTTCGCCTTCGCGTACTTGGCCGCGTGTTCGCCGGCCAGCTTGCCCAGTACCAGCAGGTCGGACAGCGAGTTCCCGCCCAGCCGGTTGGCCCCGTTGATGCCGGCCGCGCACTCCCCGCAGGCGAACAGCCCCGGCACCCGCGACATCTGCGTGTCGCTGTCCACCCGCACCCCGCCCATCATGTAGTGGGTGGTCGGCCCGACCTCCATCGGTTCCTTGGTAATATCCAACCCGCCGAGTTCCTTGAACTGGTGGTACATGCTCGGCAGCTTCTTCTTCCAGTGCGCCTCGGCGTTGAACCCGGACTTCTTCTTGCCGTACCACTCGGCGAACGTCTGGAGTTCCAGGAACACCCCGCCGTGCGGGCTGCCGCGGCCCTCCCGCGCCTCGCGGACGATGCACCGGGCGACGTGGTCCCGCGTGAGCAACTCCGGCGGGCGGTTGGCACTCTTGTCGCCGAGGACGTAGTTGAACCCCTCCTCCTCGTCCTTCGCCGTCTGCGGCTTGTAGCTGTCCGGGATGTCCCCGAACATGAACCGCTTGCCCTCCTTGTTCCGCAGCACGCCGCCCTCCCCGCGGACACCTTCCGTCACCAGAATCCCGCGGACGCTCGGCGGCCAGATCATGCCGGTCGGGTGGAACTGGACGAACTCCATGTCGATCCACTCGGCCCCGGCGTCGTACGCCAGGGTGTGCCCGTCGCCGGTACACTCCCACGAGTTGGATGTGATCTTGTACGCCTTGCCGATGCCCCCGCACGCCAGCACCACCGCCTTCGCCTTGAACACGGTGAACCGACCCCGCTCGCGGTCGTAGGCCAGCGCCCCGCTCACCCGACTGCCGTCGAGCAGCAGCCGTACCACCGTCCGCTCCATGTACACGTGGATGCCCTTGTGGATGCCGTGATCCTGTAGGGTGCGAATGAGTTCCAGCCCGGTGCGGTCGCCGACGTGGGCCAGCCGCGGGTACTTGTGCCCGCCGAAGTTCCGCTGGAGGATCTTGCCGTCCGGGGTGCGGTCGAACACGGCCCCCCACGCTTCTAGCTCCCGCACCCGGTCCGGCGCCTGCTGGGCGTGCAACTGGGCCATCCGCCAGTTATTCACGTACTGCCCGCCCCGCATGGTGTCGGCGAAATGCACCTTCCAGTTGTCGCGGTTGTCCACGTTCGCCAGGGCGGCGGCGATTCCGCCCTCGGCCATGACGGTGTGCGCTTTCCCCAGCAGCGACTTGCACACCAGCCCGACGGACACGCCGGCGGCGCTCGCCTCGATGGCGGCCCGCAGGCCGGCCCCGCCGGCGCCGATGACGATCACATCATGCTCAACAGTCTGGAAGTCCATCACCCC
>CANJKY010000095.1 GCA_947474875.1 Gemmataceae bacterium | reverse complement strand
GGCCCGCTACCGGGCGGAGTCGCGGAACCGGCCGGAGGAGCGGCCGTTCGTCGAACTGCTCGAACTCGGGCGGCAAGGGTACGCCGAGAAGCACTGGCACTCACACGTGCTGCTCGGTCTGAACGGGGTGGACTGGGACGGCGAGCGGGGGCGGAAGTACAACTCGGCCCGGCTGCTCAAGCCGGACGGTACGCCCGGCCCGCGGTACGACAAGCTGCACCTGGTGCCGTTCGGCGAGTACCCGCCGTTCCGCGAGCAGTTCCCGTTCCTGGCCCAGTTCACCCCGGACCCGACCAACCCCGGGTGCGAGCCGGGCGACGACCTGGTGCGGTTCGACCTGCCGGTCGTCCGCCGCGGGGCGGACGGCAAGCAGGTGCCCAAACTGTACCAGTTCGGCGTGCTCATCTGCTACGAGGACACCGAACCGGTGCTGGCCCGGCGGTTCAACCCGTGGGCGGCGGACGGCAAGCCGGCCGACTTCATCGTGAACATGTCGCTGGACAGTTGGTTCGACGGGTCGGAGCAGCACGAGCAGCACCTGACGCTCGCCCGGTTCCGGGCGGTGGAGGCGCGGCGGAGCGTGCTGCGGGCGGTGAACATGGGCATCACCGCGGTGATCGACCCGGACGGGCGGGTGCTGCAGACGGTGGACTTCGATTGGGCGGACTCGAAGAAGAAGACCGGGACGGTGGTGACGGACGTGCCGATCGACACCCGCGGCAGCGTGTACGCGGCCGTCGGCGACTGGGTGCCGCTGCTGTGCTGGGCCGGCATCGCCGCCGGGCTGGTGCAGGTGTGGCGGGTCAGGAGAAGTAGGGTGGGTCCGGTCGCGGTGACGCGACCGTGACCCACGCGGGTGGACAAAACGTGGGTCTGGCGCGAGCTACGCTCGCTGGACCCACCCTACAACAGCACCATGCACACCTACCCGGCCCAGCTCGAAATCCGCCCGCTGTCCGCCCCGCCGACCTGCACCGTGTCCGTGCCCGGCAGCAAGAGCATCACCAACCGGGCGCTGGTGCTGGCGGCGCTGGCAAGCCAACAATCAAGTTGCGTTCTCACCGGGGCGCTCCACAGCGAAGACACCGAAGTGATGGTAGATTGCCTCACCCGGCTCGGTTTCGATGTGCGTCCGGATTGGCCTGCCGCACAGATCACCATCGGCAAGAACGATTCGGATCGTATCATCCCGGCAGAATCGGCTGACCTATTCGTCGCCAACTCCGGCACAACGATGCGGTTCCTGGCCGCGATGGTCAGCCTCGACAGCGGCGAGTACCGGCTGGATGGTGTGCCGCGGATGCGGGAGCGGCCGGTCCAAGACCTGTTGATCGCACTCAGACAGGTCGGGGTAGACGCCCAAAGCGAATCCGACACTGGCTGCCCGCCTGTGGTCATCCGCAGCCGGGGCTGGACCGGGAACGAGTTGACGGTTCGCGGCGACGTGAGCAGCCAGTTCCTGTCCGGGTTACTGATGGCAGCGGCCTGGAGCGACATCGCGGACGAGCAGGTTTTGATTCGCATCGACGGACCGCTCGTGTCGATCCCTTACGTCCGGATGACGCTGAACGTGATGAACCCGTGGGCGTTCGAAGCCGGCTGGCTCGACGAACACACGCTCTTCGTGGCGCCCGGACTCATAGGACCACCGCATCAGTACGCCATCGAACCCGATGCTTCCGCCGCGTCCTACTTCTTCGCGGCGGCGTCGATCACAGGCGGGAGTGTCACCGTCCGCGGGATGAAGCGGGACATGCTGCAAGGGGATGTGAAGTTCGTCGAGTGCCTGGAGCAGATGGGTTGTCGGGTCGAGTACACCGCCGACGGCATCACCGTTCACGGCGGCTCGCTGCGCGGGATCGACGTGGACATGAACGCCATCAGCGACACCGTTATGACGCTCGCCGCCGTCGCCTGCTTCGCCGACGGTCCGACCACCATCCGCAACGTCGCCCACATCCGCCACAAGGAGACCGACCGTATCGCCGCGGTCGCGGCCGAACTGCGGAAGCTCGGGGCCGAGGTGTACGAGTTTCCGGACGGCCTCCGCATCACCCCGCGGCCGCTGACGGGCTGTGCCGTGGACACGTACAACGACCACCGCATGGCGATGAGCCTGGCGCTCGTCGGGCTGAAGGCGCCGGGCGTGGTGATCAACAACCCGGGGTGCGTGGCGAAGACGTACCCGGGGTTCTGGGAAGACTTCGAGAAGCTGCGGTCTTGAGAGTGGTAGGCACACTCCGTGTGCCGTTTCTTCTTGGCGAGGCCGGCTACAAAGAACGAAGAACGGCACACGGAGTGTGCCTACCACACAAGGGCACCTCGATGACCCTGGCCGACGCCTTCCCGGACATCACCAAGCGGCGGGAGCCGCTCGCCCCGTACACCCACCTGAAGATCGGCGGGCCGGCCGAGTTCTTCGTCCAGCCCCGCACCCCGGACGAACTCCGCGGGGTGATGCGGTTCTGCAAGACGCACGGGGTGCCGCTGCGGATGCTCGGCGGCGGGTTCAACCTGCTGGTGCGGGACGACCCGGTGCCGGGGGCGGTAGTGCGGCTGGGCGGGGCGGGGTTCGGCGGCGTCGAGGTGATGGGGAAGACGGTGAAGGCGGCCGGTGGGGCGAACCTGTTCGACCTGATCGCGAAGGCGGTGCAGGCCGGGCTGGGCGGGTTGGAAACACTGGTCGGCATCCGCGGGTCGGTGGGCGGCAGCGTGCGGTGCAACGTGGGCGACCGGTCCGGGGAGATCGGCAGTGCGGTGCGGCGGGTGGCGGTGCTGCACGACGACGCCACCGAACACGTCCGCACGCGGGACGAGCTGACGTTCGGCGACCACAAGTCGGACCTGGACGAGCCGGTGATCTTGTGGGTGGAGTTCGAACTGACCCCGGACAGCCCGGCCGCGCTCATGAAGCGTATGCGGCGGGCGTGGGTGACGCGGAAGGGGGCCGAGCCGCTGACGTTCCAGAGCGGGGTGCGAATGTTCCGCGACCCGCCGGGGCAGACGGCGGCCAAGCTGATCGACCGGGCCGGGCTGAGCGGGTACCGGGCGGGCGGGGCGGAGGTGTCCCCGCGGAACGGCAACTACGTGGTCGCGCACCCCGGCACCACGGCCCGGGACATCCTGAAGCTGATGGACGTGGTGACGACGAACGTGAAGGACACCTGCGGGGTGACCCTGGACCGTGAGCTGAACGTGTGGTGACAAAAAGGCCGGCGGGATGACCCGCCGGCCTTCTCTTGAGAGCGGCCGGGGTCAACCCGGCCGCTCGCAGATAACGAATTAAACCTCCAGCTTGTACCCGTCGCGGTACGGGCGGGAGAGCATGGCGTTGGCGTCCTTGTTGTCGAACTGGTGCGTCTTCGGGTCCCACTTCAGCTTGGTGCCCTGGCCCAGCCGCAGGGCGATGGCCCCGATGTGGCACACGATCACGCTGCCGCCGCCGACGATCGGGTCGGCGATCGGGGCCTCGCGGGTCTTCACGCACTCGACGAAGTTCTGCATGTGGCTGGTCGGCCGCTTCGGGTACAGTTGGGGCATGTCCTTGAGCGGCTCGGACAGGATCTTCGCGTCGCTGGCGACGATGAACCCGCGGCTGACGAACACGGTGCCGTTCTCGCCCACGATGAGGCACCCGTTCTCGCTCGGGTCGAGGTCGGCGATCTCTCTCCCGTCCCGCGTCTTCCGCGGGTTGCCGTCCTTGGTCACCAGCCCCGGCACCTTGCTGCCGCGGCCGTCCATGGCGATCACCTCGGCCCCGTTCGCGTAGGTGTACTTCACCTTGAAAGCGGGGTGGGTGTTGTACCCGTCGCCCTTGTCGTACGGCTTCTTCGCCTCCACCGCCTCCACCGCCGTCGGCCCGCTGCCGTCCATGCCCAGGCACCACTGGGCGATGTCCAGGTGGTGCGCCCCCCAGTCGGTCATCTTCCCGCCGCTGTAGTCGTACCACCAGCGGAACTCGTAGTGGCAGTTCGTCTTCCGCTTGTCGGCGCTCAGCCGGTACGGCACCTTCGGGGTCGGCCCGAGCCAGCGGTCCCAGTTCAGCTCCTTCGGCGGCTCGACCGCCTCGATCGGCCCGCTCTCCGGGTTCCCGCCGATGCGGCACTCGATGGTCTTGATCTTGCCCAGCCGCCCGCTCCGGCTGATCTCGGCGGCCAGCCGGAACATGTTCCCCATCTCGCACCGCTGCTGGCTGCCGGTCTGCAGCACCCGCTTCGTCTCCTTCGCCACCTTCTGGATGGCCAGCGCCTCGGCCACGGTGAGCGTCAGCGGCTTCTCGCAGTACACGTCCTTGCCGGCCTTCATGGCGGCGATGGCCACCAGGGCGTGCCAGTGGTCCGGGGTGGTGACGCACACCACGTCCACGTCCTTCTGGGCGATCAGCTTCTGGTAGTCGTCGTACTTGCTGACCTCGAACCCGTCCTTCTGGAAGATGCCGGCCGCCCGGTCCACGTGCCGGCTGTCCACGTCGCACGCGGCCACGTGCTTCACCTGCTTGAACGGCTTGGCGGTGCCGTACACCTGCAGGCCGCGGCTCTGCGGGCTGCCGATGCCCACCCACCCGAAGTTCAGGTGGCCGTTCGCACTACCGGACTTGCTGTCGTCCTTCGCCTTCTCGTCGGCCGCGTGGACGTGTTCGGCGTACCAGGCGGGCAGGCCCGCGGCGGTCAGGGCGGCGAGCGACCGGTGCATGAACCCGCGGCGGGAAAGATTTCCGCGCTCCAACATGATCGACCTCGTGACTCGGGGAGTGTGGGCGGCGGCGGAGGGAGTGATCCGCGGCGGCAATCATAGCCGGGCGGTGCGGGGAATGCGAACAGAAATGGGGCGGGTCTGGACGCAGCCGCGACCGCCGGGGAGCGGGGTGTTCCAACCCCCGCTCCCCGGCGGTCGCGGCTGATCGAGAGCGGACTCCCTCACATCGGCAGATAAACAGGTGACGTGGCCGCCGCCTCGATGGCCGCCCGCACCGTCACCGTCTCAAGCCCGGAGTACACCCACCCGTGCAGCCCGGCGGCGTCCGCCGGCCGGCCGAGGATGGTCAGGTAGTAGTTCTCGAACGTGCGGGCGCGGTACTCAATGCTGTTCAGCAGCCCGCCGGCCACCGCCCCCGACCCCTTCTGCGACAGCACGCTCACCCACCCGCCGGTCTCGTCGGCGCTGGCGTACCGCCCGAGCAGGGTGCTGTACATCACCTGCACCTGCCGCTCGGCCGGCGTGCCGCTGCTGACCAGCGTCTGCGCGCGGTTGGCGAACTCCTTGCTGCCCAGGATGCCGCCCTGCACCTGCTCCTCCGTCGCCCCGCGCAGCAGTTGCTGCACCCACCCTCGCTCTTCCCCGTTCTGCGCCGTCCGCCCCAGGTACGTCTGGTACCACCCGGACACCTGCCGCGTGCGGGCTTCCGTCGAGCGGGAGATGGCGTTCGCCACCGCCGTCCGCCCGTTCGCCCCGCCCATCACGCTCACCCACCCGTCCAGTTCGGCCACCGTCCCGGCCCGACCCAGCTCGCGGAGGTACAACCCCCGCACGAACTGCTCCGGCTCGGTCAGAGGCGGCGGCAGGTTCGGCGTGACGGCGAGCGCCCCGCTGGCCGTGTACGGGGTGGCCGTGTCCGCGTTCCGCACCGTCACCGTGACGGCCGACCCGATCGGGGCTGCACTGTAAGTGTGGCTGCCGACGACCGCGAAGCCCGCCCCGTCGGCCACCACGGTCGCGTCCGTCGTGACGCCGTCGCCCCAGTTCACCGTCGCGGTGTAGTCCGCCGCCTTCGCCAGCGGGTTGGCGTCGGTGAACGTGGCCACCCGGGCATCGGTCACCGCCACCCCGGCGGTCGCGGACAGGGGTGGGACGGTCACCGCCACGGCGGCGTCCGCGATCGCCACGGTGGACGCGTGGGCGACCAGCTTGTCGCCGTCCGCATCCGCGACCGTGACGGCGATGTCGAACGTCTTGGGGGCACCGTAGGCGTGCGTGCCGTCCACCCGGAACTTGCCGTCGCCGAGCGACACGACGCTGCCGGCCGACGCCTTCGACCCGTCGCCCCAGTCCACGCTGACGGTGAAGTCGCTCGCCTTGGCGGCGGCGTCGGTGGTGCGGAAGGTGGACAGCGCGAACGTGCCGCTCACCCCTTCGGCCGGGGCGATGCCCGTGCCCACCGACACCAGCGACAGCGGGTTCGCCTTCACGTCCGCCTTGCCCGACACCTTCGCCGTCGTGCCGTCCGCCGCGTCCGCCACGTTTACTACGAACGCCAGCGCGCCGGTGCCGGCGGCCGTCGGGGTGTACGCTCCGGCCGCCAGGCGGACGGCGTACTCGGGCACCCCGTCCGATCCCGGCCCGGTGGCCACCACCACCCCGGTCAGGGCTGCCCCGCCGTTGATCGCCACTGTCGCGGTCAGCCCGGCGGCCGCGGACGGTGAGTCGAACGTGGCCAGCGTCTGGTCGGCCGTCAGCGGGGTGCCGACCTTCACCGCAGGCAGAGTGCTGGCGGCCGGGTTGACGATGGCCGGTACCACCCGCGCGTCAAGCCGTTCGACGGACAGCCGGGCGGCGGGCGTGGGGCGGGCAGGACGGCTGCGGCGGGTCGGCTTGGCGGACATGCTCATCTCCGGATCGCGGCGATTCGGAGGATTGATCGGACGATTCGGGGAGATTCTGAAGGCCAGTCGTCGGGTTGTCGATTTTCCCTCAAGTTCGGTGCGAAGGGTGTGAACGCCGGTGGGCGGGAGGGGGCAGAAGTGTCGGGTGAACTGCGGGGGCCGGGGGAAGGGCGTTAGCTGGGCGGCTCACCGCACCTTCACGTAGGTCACCACTTTTTTCCCCCGGATGTCCGGGCCGCTTTCATCACGGAGCAGCGTGTCGCCGACCAGCTTGAACTCCGAGTACCCCTCCAACCCAACGCCGCGGACGACGTACCACACGCGGAACGTGCCGTCCGCCCCGATCGACTCGATGCGGGTGATGGCCTCGTCCTGGAGGGCGTTCGACGTGCGGCCGTCGCGGGTGATCTGCATGCCCGGGAGGACGATCCGCATCCGTCGGTCGGCCGAGAACTCGATGTACGGGGCGTTCGGCTCCCGCTCGAATCCCGGGTGCTTCCACCGCCCCTGGATCTGCGGCCACAGCACCTCGCCGCCGAGTGCCCCCAGGCCGGGCACGCTCGGTAACCCCGGCAACCCGCCCGGCCCGCCGTGGGCGTTCCCGCCGCCCACCTTCGCCGCTCCCTGCTGGTACAGGTAGACGAGCGCGAAGCCCAACCCGAACAGCACGAGCAACCCAGCCGCCAGCCCGAACACCACTAGCGCCAGGCGGTTTGACGCCCGGCGACGTTCGCGGAGGAGATCGGAGCGTCGGGGCATGACGGGTGACACCGCAGGTAGGGGTACTGTACCTCACAGGGGCGGTGCATACCACCGTGTGTAATGGAGAACTGCTCCCATAGACCGCCCGGTCGTTCCCGCCCGGTAATCCGTCGAGCGATTCGCCGCCGTCTTTATGGCGGCTGTACCGGATCGGATGCCATCCGATGTGGAATAACGCGCACGTCTTGCCTGAATCCCTTTGACGGCCTGATTCGCCAAATCTACCATTTCCCCTAACTTCACACCGTCGGCGAACGGACGCCGCCGTAATCACTTTCACACCGGGAGTATCGTCAGATGTACGGACTGGTCTTGATGGCCGCCCTCACCACAACGCCGGATGCGCCGTCGTTCGGCTGGGGCCGGGGGTGTACCGGTTGCGCCGGGTTCGTCTCGACCTCCTGTAACGGCACCTCCTGCTTCGGGTCGTCCTGCTTCGGGTCGTCCTGCTTCGGGTCGTCCTGCTTCGGGTCATGCCACGGCGGGCTGTTCTCTGGGATGAAGAAGCATTTCGCCGGTCACTGCCACGGGTGCTACAGCACTTGCCACGGGTGCTCCGGTTCGTCCTGCATGGGGTCGTCCTGCTTCGGCAACTCCTGCGTCGGGTCGGTGAACCCGCCGGGCGTGTACGGGCCGTTCGGCCCGCAGGCCGGGTGGGCGGCACACGGGGTGTACTACGCCGAGCCGGGGGCCATCCCGAACGGCCACCCGCTCACCCTCACCCCCGGCCCGGGGTCTGGGTGCTTCGGCGACTCGTACCTGAACTACTCCGGGTACGGCTCGCCCATTTTTCACAACCGCTCCGGGATGCTCACCCGCAGCACCCACTACGGCGACCCGGTGTACACGTACACCTCGTTCGGGTACGGGGTCGGGTTCGGCAGCGGGCCGGTGTACTACGGGCCGGACTTCCACCCGGCTTACGGCCCGTGCTGCGACGGCGGGCTGATGCCGGCGGTCACCCCGCCGCAGGTGAAGATCGACAACTCAGGCACTGGCAACGAGGTGACGCGGGCCAGGCCGCAGGCCGCCCCCGCCCGGCTGACCCTCGAACTGCCGGCCGACGCCAAGCTGTATGTGGACGGGGCGTTCGTCAAAGGCGATGGCGGCAGCCGCAACTTCCACACCCCGGACCTGCCCGCCGGCCAGACGTTCTACTACGAGCTGAAGGCGGAGGTGACGGTGGACGGGAGGGCGGTGACGGAGGCGAAGACGGTGCTGGTGAAGGCGGGCGAGGCGAGCACCCAGTCGTTCGGCAAGCTGCTCGCCGCGGCGGGCAAGGCCGGGGACGCGCTGGCCAGGAAGTGAGCCGACGGACGGACAACACGACAATCGCACGGCCGCGAGGGGCAACCTCCGCGGCCGTTTTCGTAGTGGTCTGCTCGCCCCGCGAGCG
>CANJKY010000094.1 GCA_947474875.1 Gemmataceae bacterium | reverse complement strand
GCCCGGCTCGTTTCACTCGCCGCGAAGATCAGTCGGGCCATCAGAACCGCGTCACCTACCCTAACTCCATGCACACCGTTCGCGTCAACCTCGGGCCGCGGGCCTACGACATCGCTGTCACCTCGAATGACCTCGGCGGCGTCGGACCGTTCGCCCGCCGGTGTGTGCCCAAGTCCACCGCCGCCGTCGTCATCGGCGACATGAACGTCGAGCCGCACGTTCAGCGGGTCCGCGAGCAATTGGCGGCGAACGGGTTCCGCACCGACACCAGCCTCGTGCCCGCCGGCGAGTCGTCGAAGAACTTGTTCTCCGCCGCCTTCCTATTTGACAAGCTGGCCGACATGACCGCCGACCGCCAGACGCTCGTGGTCGCCGTCGGCGGGGGCGTGGTGGGGGACTTGGCCGGGTTCGTGGCCGCCACGTACAACCGCGGGCTGCCGCTGCTCATGGTGCCGACGACGCTGCTGGCGATGGTCGATTCGGGCGTCGGCGGGAAGACCGGGGTGAACCACCCGAAGGGGAAGAACCTGATCGGCGCGTTCCACCAGCCGGACGGCGTGTGGATCGACACCGCGTTCCTGGGCACTCTGCCCGACCGCGAGTACCGCAGCGGGCTGGCCGAGGTGGTGAAGTACGGCGTGATCCTCGACCCCGAGTTCTTCGCGTTCCTGGAGGGGAACGTCGGCCCGATCCTGGCCCGCGACCCGGCAGCGGTGCGGCACATCGTCGCCCGCAGTTGCCGGCTGAAGGCGGACGTGGTGGAGCAGGATGAACGCGAGGAGACCGGGCTGCGGGCGATCCTGAACTACGGGCACACGTTCGCCCACGCCTTCGAGACAGTGGGCGGGTACGGAGCGTGGCTCCACGGCGAAGCAGTGGCCGCCGGCATGGTGTGTGCAGTGCGGCTGGCCGAACGGTTCGGGCGGGTCGGGCCGGAGTTGGGGGAACGCCAGACGAAGCTGCTGGAGGCGTTCGGCCTGCCCACGGCTGTGAAGCCGACCTGGAGCATCGACGCACTGGTGGATGTGATGCGGCGGGACAAGAAGGCCGAGGCCGGCGAGCTGCGGTTCGTGCTGCCGACCCGGCTCGGGCACGTCGAACTGGTGGGGGATGTGCCCGAACCGGTCGTGCGGGAAGTGCTAGCGGAGTGTCAGCGGTGAGCAGTCTTTGACCAGGGAACGGACCAGTTTCCTTGACCGTTCCGCCAGCTCGCACGAGAATTGATGGATATCCCACCCCGCTGTCCCGTCCCCGAGTGCCCTTTACCATGTCTGTTTCTGAGCGCCGTGTTGGCTTGTGGCTGGTCGGGGCGTACGGCGGCGTCGGCGGCACCACCGCGCTCGGGCTGGCGGCGCTCGCCCGCGGGCTGCACACCCCGGTCGGGCTGGTGACGGCACTGCCGGAGTTCGCCCACGTCGATTTTGATGCCCCTACTCGGTTCGTGGTCGGCGGGCACGACATCCGCCAGTCGTCGTTCGCCGCCGCCGTCAGGGAGTTGCACGCCGCGTCGAACGTGATCGACGGGTCCACACTCCAAGTGTGTAAAGAACAACTCGACGAGTGGACGGCGAACGTGCTGCCGGGGGTGCTGTTCCGCCCGAACGGGGCGATCACCGCCCTGGCCGACCGCGGGCATGCGGTACGGGCCGAGACGCCGGTCGACGCGATCGAGCTCGTTCAGCAGGAGTTGAAGGCGTTCGCCGCGGCACACCAACTCGACCAGGTGGTGGTGGTGAACGCCGCCAGCACCGAACCGCCGTTCGACCCGACCGACGACCACCGCACGCTGGCCGGGTTGCAGGCGGCGTTGAAGCGGAACACCGTCTCGCTGCCCACCAGTTCGCTGTACGCCTACGCCGCCATCGAGGCCGGTTTTGCGTATGTGAACCTCACCCCCAGCCGCGGGGCCAGTCTGCCGGCGCTCGAAGAGCTGGCGAAACTGCGCGGGGTGCCGATCGCCGGGCAGGACCTGAAGACCGGGGAGACGCTACTCAAGTCCGTGCTGGCCCCGATGTTCGCCAGGCGGAACCTGCGGGTGCTGAGCTGGGTCGGGCACAACATCCTGGGCAACCGTGACGGGCAGGTGCTGGCCGACCCGGCGAACAAGGCGAGCAAGGTGCGGACGAAGGACGCGCTGCTGGCCGAGGTGCTCGGGTACAAGCCGCAGTCGCTCGTCAGCATCGAGTACGTCGAATCATTGGGCGACTGGAAGACGGCGTGGGACCACGTCCACTTCGAGGGGTTCCTGGGCACGAAGATGACGCTGCAGCTGACGTGGCAGGGGTGCGACAGTATCCTGGCCGCCCCGCTGGTCATCGACCTGGCCCGGCTGGCGCTGCTGGCGCAGCGGCGGGGCGACGCCGGCACCCTGCACGCCGCGGCGTGCTTCTTCAAATCCCCCGCCGGCGTGCCGGACCACGACCTGGGCAAGCAGTTCGCTATGCTGGAAGAGTACCTCGCCGACCCCGGACCGCGTTCATGAAGCTCGCGTTCAGTACCAACGCCTACCTGAACTTCTCCTTCCCCGACACCGCCCGGCGGCTGGCCGGCATCGGGTACACCGGCCTCGAACTGATGGCCGACGTGCCGCACGCCTGGCCGGCGTACCTGCTGGCCGAGCAGAAGCAAGCCATCCGCGACGCGATGGCGGCGAACAAGCTGGCGTTCAGCAACGTGAACGCGTTCATGATGCACGCGGTGGACGACAAGCGGCAGAAGTACTGGCACCCGAGTTGGATCGAGCCCGACCAACACTACCGGCGGATTCGCACCGAACACACCAGGCGGGCGCTGTCGCTGGCGGCCGAACTCGGCGCGCCGTGCGTCACCACCGAACCGGGCGGCCCGCTCGAAGGGCGGCCGTGGAACGAGTGTCTGAAGCTGTTCGTCGAGGAACTGAAGCCGGTTGTGGAACACGCGGAGAAGGTGGGTGTGCCCCTCTTGGTGGAACCTGAACCCGACCTGCTCATCGAAACTGCGGACCAGTACCTGGAGTTCGCCAAGCACATCTCCTCGCCGTTCCTCGGCTTGAATTTCGACATCGGTCACTTCTACTGCGTGAAGGACGATCCGGCCGACACCGTGCGGAAGCTCGCCCCGCTCATCCGGCACGTCCACCTGGAGGACATCGCCGCCACGCGGGTGCATCACCATCTGGTGCCGGGCGAGGGGGTGATCGACTTCCACGCCACGCTGACGGCGCTGAAGGAGGTGGGGTACGCCGGTTGGGTGACGATCGAGCTGTACACGTACCACGAGAACCCGGACGGGGCGGCGAAGACGGCCCGCGAGCGGGTGCTGAAGATCGCCAGCGAGGTGAGGGTACAGTTCGGGTGATCCGGGCGAACGGCCCGCCGTCAGACGGCCGGTGGTTCGCTTATCTACCACCGGCCGCCTGACGGCGGGCCGTTCGCCAAACTCACACCCCGCGGGCCTTCGGATCCCACACGTACTTGTGCATCTGGATCTGCATCCGCACGTTCAACCTGGATGCCAGTACCCACTCGGCCAGTTCCCGCAATTCGATCCCGTACACTCCGCCGACCAACACCGTGAACCGCTCGTCCAGCCGGTGTTCGCGGACGATCGCCTCCGCCCACTCCCAGTCCCGCCGGGAGGCGATCACGAACTTGATCTCGTCCGTCGGCTTCAATTTAGCCAGGTTCGGCCAGTAGTTGCGGTCGCACTCCCCGCTGTCCGGGCACTTCAAATCCAGAATGACGTGGACCCGCGGGTCGATGCCGCCGACATCGTGCGCCCCGCTCGTCTCGATCAGCACCGTCTTGCCGGCGTCGCACAACTCGGCCATCAGCGGCAGCACGTCCGTTTGCAGCAGCGGTTCCCCGCCGGTCAGTTCCACCAACGGGGTGTCGTACGCCAACACTTTCGCCAGCACCGTCGCCCGCGGCATCCGCTCGCCCTGGGTGAAGGCGTGCGGGGTGTCGCACCAGGTACACCGGCTGTCGCACACGGCGGTGCGGACGAACACGCACGGCAGCCCGGCGAACGTGCTTTCCCCTTGCAGGCTGCGATAGATCTCGTGGATCAGCAGTTCGCCCGGCGGCACGTCCCGCAGGAGGGCGACGCGGTGAGCGACGGACGCCGGCACGGTCGAGAGCGCGGTCATGGTTCCCGGTTCGGGTTTAGAGGGCAACGTTACTGTAGCCGAATTCGGTATTCTACGAGTCGCAGTGCAGCCGGCGTTTGTTCCCACCAACCCACTAGGTCGCCCGTGCCCAATCCGTATCGCATGGCGGTGGTCGGTTTCGGTATGGCCGGGGCCACCACCGCCTACCTGCTCGCCAAGGCCGGCCACCGCGTCACCCTGTTCGAGCGGGCGGCGGAGGTCCACCCGGTCGGCGCCGGCATCATCCTCCAGCCGTCCGGCCAGGCGGTGCTGCGTCATCTGGGCGTGCTGGATCAGGTCGTCGCCCACTCCGCCCCGCTCGAATCGCTGAACGCCGTCCACTGGCACGGGCGGACGATGATCCGCAACCGCTACCCGGAGTTCGAGCCGGGCTGCACCGCCTACGGCACCCACCGCGGGGTGTTGTTCGACGCTTTGAAATCGTTGGTTGAAACGCAACCGGTCGAGGTGCGGCTGGGCACAGAAATCACCCGCCGCACAGTCTCTGACAACGTGGTGACCCTGACCGACACGACCGGCCGGCGGCACGGGCCGTTCGACTTCTTGGTGTGCGGCGATGGTTCGCGGTCCACCCTCCGCCCCACGCTCGGCTCCCGTTACTGGTCATGGCCCTACGATCACGGCACACTGTGGGCCATCGCCCCCGGTCACGGGGTGCCGAGGGAACTGCTTCAGATCGTCCGCCGCAACCGCTACCTGAGCGGCCTGCTCCCGCTCGGCGACGGCCTCGTCACTCTGTACTGGGGGCTGCCGGTCCGCGACCTGGAGGCCACCCGCCGCCGCGGGCTGGAGCCGCTGAAGCGCGAGATCGTCGCCTTCTGCCCGCAGGCGGCCGAGCCGCTGGAGTTCATCCACGACTGGGACCAACTGCTATTTACCACCTACCGGGCGAACTGGATGGCCCGTCGGTTCGACCGGCACACCCTGTTCATCGGTGACGCCGCCCACGCCATGAGCCCGCACCTCGGCCAGGGGATCAACCTGGCGATGGTGGACGCGTGGGTACTCGCCGGGTGCGTGGCCGAAACCCATTCCCCGTTGGAAGCGTTCCGCCTGTGGCACCTCCGGCAGGCCGGCTACCTGCGGTACTACGCCGCCGTCACCTTCTTCCTGTCCCCGTTCTTCCAGTCGGACTGCACAATCCTCGGTTGGGGGCGGGACGTGGTGCTGCCGTGGCTGCCGAAGCTCCCGCTGATGAAGCGGCAGATGTTGATGACGGTGGCCGGACTGAAGGGCGGGTGGCTGAAGGGCCGGCGGGAAATATGAAACGAACACCCGGATCCGGAGACCGCCGATGCGCTCACTTCTCATACCGCTGCTTCTCGTCACCCCGCTCGTCGCTGCCCCGCCGTACCCGCCGGAACCGCTGAAGGGATCGCTCGTGATTGTCGGCGGAGGGAAGATGCCGGACGCGGCGCGGGACGAGTTCGTCAAGCTGGCCGGCGGGCCGGAGAAGGCCAAGATCGTCGTCATCCCCACCGCCAGCACCATGGCCGACGAGCCGAAGGAACGCGAAGCTTTCCTCAAGCCTTGGAAGGACGCGAAGTGCGGATCCGTCTTAGTACTGCACACCCGCGACCGCAAGCAGGCCGACTCGGAGGAATTCGTCAAAGCCATCGCCGACGCCACCGGCATTTGGTTCGGCGGCGGCGACCAGACGAAGCTGACCGCGGCGTACCGGGGCACGGCGGTGGAGACGGCGATCCGCAAGCGGCTGGAACACGGGATCGTGATCGGCGGCACGTCGGCGGGGGCGGCTGTGATGTCCGACCTGATGATCGAGGGCGGGGCAGAGGCCGCGAAGACCGGGCCGGGTTTCGGGTTCTTGCCCGGTGTGGTGGTGGACCAGCACTTCACCCAGCGGAAGCGGGAGAAGCGACTGGCCGGGGTGATCGGGGCGAACCCGACCTACGCCGGGCTGGGCATCGACGAGGGCACGGCGGTGATCCTGACCGGCGGGCGGTTGATGAAGGTGGTCGGTGACGGGGCGGCGACGGTAGTGTTAGGGAAATCTCCGCTCCGGCCGGCGCTGGCCGACCCGGTGAAAGCCGGTGGCACCATCGACCTGTTCCAGATCCGCCGGGCGGCGCACTTCCGGTCGCTGAAAGACCAGTTCCCGGCGAAGACGGCGGCCGTGCCGGAGGTGCCGAAGGGGTCGCTCGTGATCGTCGGCGGGGGCGGCATGGGGCCGGATCTGTGGGACAAGTTCCTCGAACTGGCCGGCGGAAAGGACGAGCCGATCGTGTTCGTCGCCACCGCCGGGGACGACCCGATCCGGGCCGAACCGGGCGAGGTGCGGATGCTGAAAGCCCGCGGGGCGTCGAACGTAATCGTCCTGCACACCCGCGACCGCAAGGTGGCCGACACGGACGAGTTCTCGAAGCCGCTGACGACGGCCACCGGGGTGTGGTTCAGCGGCGGGCGGCAGTGGCGGTTCGTAGACGCCTACGAGGGCACGCTGACGGAGAAGCGGTTCCGCGAGGTGCTGGCCCGCGGTGGGGTGATCGGCGGCAGTTCGGCCGGGGCGAGCATCCAGAGCGAGTACATGCCGCGGGGCCACCCGCTCGGGAACACGGTTGTGGCCGCCGAGGGGTACGAGCGGGGGTTCGGGTTCCTGCCGGGGTGCGCCGTCGATCAACACTTCTTCGCCCGCAAGCGGACCGCCGACATGACCGGGCTGATGACCCGCTACCCGCAGTTGCTCGGCATCGGCCTGGACGAGGGCACGGCGATCGTCGTCACCGGGCACACGGCCGAGGTGATCGGAAAGAGTAAGGTCGGGTTCTACGACTACCGCTCCCCGCCGAACGACGACGCAAAAGACTACGTCGAGGTGCCGGCCGGCGGGCGGTACGACCTGAAGGAGCGTAAGGTAGCGAAGTAGCCGGCCGGGTCAGGGGTACAGCGGGGTGCCGGCGAAGAAGTTCCGTGGCTTCAGGTCGAGGCCGGCCCAGGCGGTGATCGCCACCCCCTCCCACTGGTTCGTGCCCGTCTTGCCGAAGTCCTCGTCCCGTGCAATGTGCAGGGCCGGGGTGTGGTGCCACAGCGTGACCGGCTCGCCGGCGATCCCCTCGCCGTTCTCGATCGCGTCCAAGTTCCGCGGCTTCTGCTCGAACACCGTGGTCTTACGCCGGGTGACCCACAGGTCGTGCTGGGTGAACTCCTCCCCCTCCGCCCCGTACCGCGGCGACCCCATGCGGACCGGGATCAGTTCGTACCCGATCGGGTGGGCGGGGGTGTGCCCGTTCTTCTTCCCGGTGCTCTCCACCCGCAGCCGGGTGAGCCGCTCGGCGTCCCACTTGACCCGCGCTTCCGCCCGCAGTTCGGACACCACCGTCTTCGCCGCGGCGGTGCTGAGCGTCACCTCGTTCACC
Source organism: Gemmataceae bacterium (assembly GCA_947474875.1). Taxonomy (GTDB): domain Bacteria; phylum Planctomycetota; class Planctomycetia; order Gemmatales; family Gemmataceae; genus JALHQU01. Next base: position 1,252 of record CANJKY010000094.1, on the reverse strand, counting down.
TTCGTCCGCGCTGCGTCCCCCAGTTCGACGTTAATCCGCCAGCACCCGAGGTGGACGTGGGTGGTGGCGTCGTCGTCCGCGCTGAACAGGTTGTGCGCCGTCGCCCCGATGCGGAACCCGACCCCGCCGTCGTCCCGAAAGTCGTACAGCATGACGTATCGATAGTTGCCCGCGCTCAGAACCGCCCACACGCTCAGGCTCTGGCCGCGGCGGACCGTGTTCTCCCAGTTCATCCACCGGATGTGCCCGTCATGCACTTCGGCCGCCACCGGCCCGCTGTCCGCCGCTTTCCCCTTGGCGTTGAAGATGGTGCCCGGGGCGACGCACCGCGGCCCGAGCATGGACGCGTCGAGCGGGACGAGCGAAAAGCTTTCGCCGGAGATGTCGTAGATGCGGTAACTGGCGTTGTGGTACGGGACAAAGATCTCCGCCAGCCGGCAGTCGCCCAGCACCTTGATCTCCTTCTCGTCGGGTGCCCGCTGGAAGTACGCCTCCTCGATGAACAGCACCTCGGACCCGCCGGCGTGCTTCTCCACCCCCCACACCACCCGCCACTGCGTCTGCTTGCCCGCCGCCGGCTTATCGGCCGGGAAGTGCTGGGTGATCTCGCCGGCGGGAACGCCTGACGCGAAGACGGACAGGGCGGCCAGGGCCGCGGACCAGCGAGCGGGCGAGGGGGCGGACACGGGGGTTCCTCGGGTGAGCGGAGGTGGGGCGGTGGTCAGTCACGCGAGACAGTCTTGTCGGTCAGGTTGACCAGCACCTTCTGCGTCTCGGCCAGCTTGCCCTTGGGCGAATAGATGACGACCGCCAACCGCTTGCCGTAGTTCGCGTGCTTCTTGTCCGACACCACCGGGGCCAGGGTGGACACGGTCAGATTGCCCGCCGGGGTGTTGGCGACCAGCACCTTCACCTTCTCGTCCTTCTCCTCGGCCAGTTTCTTCGCCTCGGCCACTTCGTTCCCGGCCAGCGGCGTCGGGTATGCGGCCAGTTCCTCGACCTTCACCACCTTGTTCGCCGACAGGTTCAGCACCGTGCGGATCGTCTTCCCGTCGTCGTACCGGAAGTGCAGGGTTTCCACGAACTCGATCGCGGCATCCGCACCGTCTGCCTTCTCGGTGTAAGCGGACGCCGACGCCAACACCACCCGCTTGCCTTTGACCCGGTCGGCGAAGTCGGCCGAGTTCTCTAACCGCGATTGCACGTCCTTCAACTTGTCCGGATCCAACAGTTTCGACAACCCGGCCGGCGG
>CANJKY010000093.1 GCA_947474875.1 Gemmataceae bacterium | reverse complement strand
TCAGGTTGGCCGGCTTGCTCAGCTTCACGGCGTACTGCTTACCCGCCGCCGGGGTGAACTCGAACACCCCGAGGCCCTGGTTCGCCCCCGGCTGGTCCGGGTCGGTGAGCGTTTGCAGGGTGGTGATGGCAGCAACCCCGTCGGTCAGGGTGCCGGTCACGTCGGCCGGCTTGCCGAAGCCGGTGGTAGCCCGAAAGTATACGCGGTTGGGCACGCCGGCGATCAGGTCGCCGCCCTCGGGGAAGAACTCGAGTGTCAGCCGGCGGGTGGCCAGCGGCACCGGGCGGACGAGGGTTTCGACCGTGCCCTTCGCCGTCACCTTCACGCTCACGTTGGCGGCGATGATCTCGTCCGCTTTCGGCAGGGTGAACCGCAGGCTGGCGGTGCCGTCACTGCCGGTTTTGGTCGGCGCGGCGTCGAGCTTGACTGGCTGGCCGTCGGCCTGGGCTGTGATCTCGATGGTCGCGTCAGCCAGCGGCTGTGCCTGGGATTTCAGGTCGAACTTGGCCTGCACCACGTCGCCAGGGCCGTAGCTCTTGCCGTCGAACTCCAGCTTCTTCAGCAGCGCGTCCGGCTTGTACTTGTTGACGATGAACTTGCGGGTGGCGAGCGGCAGTGGGTTCACCCGTTCCCCGGGGGCGGGCACGGCGTACACGTTCAACGCGTACTCCCCGCCGGCCAGTTCGCCGGTCAGGGTGAACGCCCCGCCGCTCACCCCGCGGATGGGCTGACCGTCCGGCCCGAGCACCGGCTTTAACTCGCCGCCCGCGTCCGGCTTCACCGGCCGGCTGAGGCCGATGAACTGGGAGCCGGGCAGCACCTCGCCGGACGGCGCCTTGATCTCGAACCGCACCGCCTGGTCCCGCTCCGGCGGGAGGAAGCGGGTGCGGTCCAGGGTGAGGGCACGGAAGTACACCGTCTCCCCCGGTCGGTACATGGGCCGGTCGGTGGTGAGGAAGGTGGTGTAGACGGGTTCGAGCAGCCGCAGGTTCTCGGTCAGGTCGGACGAAACGCCGGCCCGGTCGGTGGCGGTGACGGTCAGGTACACCTCCTCGCCGGCGGACACCTTCGACCACACCCCGGACGGCAGCTTGAACTTGTGCATCGGCTCGGCCGGGTTGACCACGAACTTGTCGGCGTGCAACTCGGCCCCGCCGGCGTCCTTCACCTTCGCCTCGACCGTCACCGGGTCGGTGACGGGGGTGTTGTCGGCATTGATCACCCGCACGCGGTATTCGTTCGGAGCGCCGGCCACGGCCGACGCCGGCCCCTGTAGATTGAGCAGGAACGGCTTCTCGGCCAGCCGCTTCACCACCTCCGCCTCGGCCGAAATCCACTGCCGCTCCAACGCCTCGTGGTCGGCCTTCGCCTGCTCCAGTTGTCTGTCCGCCGTCTTCTTCCGCTCGGCGACGGCTTGCTCCAGCCGTGCCTGCTCGGCCTGGATGCGGTCCAGCTTGGCCTGCTCGGCGTTCACCTTCGAGCGGTACGCGGCGGTGCCCAGGGTGTTCACCAGGGCCGGCCCGCCGGCGGCGGACACGGTGAGCAACAGGCCGGCCGCCACCACCCAGTTCAGCCAGGTGCTGCGGGCGGTGCGGACGGGCCTGGCCGGCTCCACCTTCGGCTCGTCGGCGGTGGCAGTCGGGGGAACGAACGACACGTCCGGGAACGCCGTCTTGGCCGCGGCGGCGAGCAACCCCTGCACCTTCCGCTCCGCGGCAATCGCGGCGGCGCACTCCGGGCACCCGGCCAGGTGCGCTTCGACGGCCGCCAACTCGGCCGGTTCGAGCAGACCGTACAGGTGGTCGAGCAGTTGTTCGCGGCACCGGGTACAGGTCAGCATGATCCCCTCCTGTCGGCGTGGGCGGCCGAAGGTGGTCACGGCGGGTGGGGCCGCCGGTGTGTTCGAGCGTTGGGGCCGAGTCCGTCACGGGTGTCGACGGCGCCGCTCCGGACGCCGGGGTTCGTTCGTCAGGCGGCCGGTTCCGGCTCGGGGTCGGCCGCGGCCGGGGTCAGCACTTTGCGGAGCTTGATCAGGGCGGTCCGCATCTGCGTCTTCACGGTGCCGACCGGGGCGTTGCGGATCTCGGCGATCTGCTCGTAGGTGAGGTCGCCGTTCTGCCGCAACAGGAACACTTCTTTCTCGTCCGGGCGGAGGGTGACGATGGCCGCCCGCAGCCGCTCGACGCACTCCTGGTCTTCCAGCGTCAGTCCGGGGGTCGGGTCGCGGGCCGCGATCATGACGTCCTCCGCTACCAGCGGTTTCACCTTCCGGCTCCACGCGCTCCGCTTCAGGTCCTTGGCCGTGTTCAGCCCGACCCGGAAGATCCACGCCCGCAGGTTCGTTACCCCCGCTGCGTCGTCCCGCGCCCGCCAGCACTTGAGGAACGCCTCCTGGGCGGCGTCCAGCGCGTCGTCCCGGTTGCCCAGGACGTACAGCAGGGTGGAGATGAGCTCGTCCCGCAGGGCGTGGAACGCGGACACGACGGGGTGGTCGGGCGACGGGTGGCCGGTGGCCGACACGTCGTCCGAAGGGCGCCGCCCGGTGGTCGTCCCGCGGTTCGCCATGGGTCTCACCTTACCGACGCCGCACCCCGGCGATGCGATTGCTTGATTTGTGGTTGTTACATGGTTATCGGGCCGCGAACAGCTTGGTAGCCCGGGACCGGATGTCGCGGTCCGGGTGTTCGAGCAGTATCGCCCGTTGCGGCTTCTCCACCCACTCCACCTTCGCGCCGCCCTTGTCGATCGCGTCGAGTAGGGCGGTGATACGGGCGGGGGTGCGGAGCAACCCGGCGACGGCGAGCGAACGGTTGCCGGCGGCCAGGTCCGGCAGCGCCTGCACGAGCAGGGTCGTGGCCTCAGGCTGGTTCACGTCCACCAACCCGCTCACCGCCCCCATCTGAAGCTCGGCGTGGGCCGACTTCGCCAGGTACTTCGACAGCCGCTGCTTCGCCGCCTTCCAGTCATCTAGCGGGACGATGCGGAGGGCGTCGTACCGCGTGCCGGTCGGCACCTTCTCGTCGTCGGCCATCGCGTGTGACTTCTTCAGGCACACCGCCCACCGCTTCGTCAACTCGGCGTCCTTGCCGATCAGTTCGGCGACCCGCGGTGCCGGCCATTTTCCTTCCAAACTCAGGCCGTTGATGACCCCGCCGCCGAGCACCACCGCCTGCCAGTCGGCCAGCGGGCCGTCTGGCTTCGGCAGGCTGACGCCGAGCAGGCCGCGGAGGGTCTTCGCGTCGTCCGCCCGGCCGGCAGCGATGGCGACCCGCCAGATCCAGGGAATTCTCCGGTATTCCTCCTTCGCGTCGTCGGGTTTCAGGTCGGCGGTCATCGCGCGGATCACGTCGGGGGCGTTCGTCACCGCCGCGGTCACGCACCGTTCCCGCTGGTCCTTCGGCGTCTGCTCGTCGAGGATGAGCTTCGCCAGTTCGGCCGGCGGCAGATTCGATTCTGCCGAACCCGGTTGCTTCGGCTGCGAGCCGACCGGCACCAGGTACACCGTCCGCAGGTCGAACAGGGCGTTCCGCACCGGTCCGTCCGGGCGGACGGTGATCCGCCCGACGCCGGCCGGCAGCTTCACCGACCCCAGCTTTTTCAGCCTGTATTGATCCCAACCACCTGTGCTGGCGACCACACCCTTGAGGGGCGCGTCAACGCCGTCGATGGCGAACTTGTTGCCGGCCGAGTCGGTCGCACACGAGTAGTCGAGGTACACGTCGAACGACCGCGGCTGGTCGAGCCGCACCGTCCATGTGGCGTGGTCCGTCTCGGCGGCCCAGTAGCCGACGTTGCCGAACTCCGGCTCGAAGGTGATCGCCCCGCCGACGATGCGGGCCGATTTCGCCGGCAGTGTCAGTGCGTTGTCACTCACCGCGACTTCGGCCGGCGTGTTCCCCGGCAACGTCTTGTGCGGCGGGGCGGTGGCCGTCAGATACGCCAGCAAATCAGCCATTTCCTCCTTCGGAACATCCTTTTCCAACCCCTCGGGCATGAGCGACTTGGCCGACCCGCGGAGGGACTCCAGGTCCGCCCGCAAGATCGTCTCCTCCTTCGCCTGCTGCCCGCGGAGGGTGACGGCGGTGGCCGTCTCGGCGGCCAGCACGCCGACCGCCGTGCGGCCGTCGGCCCGCACCGCCTGGTACTCGACGTACCGCGAGTCCAGGTTGCGGTTCGGGTCCAGGATTTCGGCCAGCAGGTAAGCCGCCGACTTGTTCGCCAGCGCCGCCAGGTCCGGGCCGACGGTGTGGCCGACACCATCCAGCACATGACAGGCGGCGCACACCCGTGCGAACACCGCCTTGCCGTTCGTCGCATTTCCCTGCATTTTCAGCCCTGCGGTGTACTCGTCGATCACCTTCATCCGGTTCGGGTCGGTGCCGCCGGCGAACGCCACTTCCGCTCGTTTGCGGATAGCTGCGACCTTCGATTCGGTCAGGCGCTGGCGGCGGGCGGCGTCGATCTGACCCGGCGGGATGGTGCCTGCTTCGACCGCCGCCAACAGTTCCTTGTGCCACGCCGGACGGGCGAGCAGGGTGTCGAGGACCAGTTGGCGGAGATTGGGCGTCCCGTCCTTCCACACTGCGATCAGCCGAGCGGGCACGCCGGGGTCCGGGATGCGGGCCAGCACGTTCACCGCCGCGGTCTGCACCGCGGTGGGGTGGTTAGGCCCCAGCAGCGACACCAACCGCTTCAAGTCAGCGTCGCGATTGGTCGCGTCCCGACCCAGTAATTGCAGGGCGGCGAGCCGATCGGTCTCGTTCGCTGCAGCGGTTTCGCACTGCTTGCGGGCGAAGGATATCACCGGCTCGACCGCCTGCTCGACCGCCGGTGAACCCGTCAGTCCGAGCCGGTCCATCGAGTCGAGGGCACCGGCCATCGCCGCCAGTTGCCACGGCTGGAATGCGTTGCCGTCGGGTTTCGTCACCAGCGCGAGCAGCTTCGGCAGTTGCTTGCCGCCGTCCACGCCGGCGGCGGTGGCGAGCACGTCGCGGATCACCGCCGCCGGCGGGCCACCCGTTCCGGAGCCTGAAATCACAGCCTCAGCGAACGGAATCAGCGTGTTCGCGTTCAGGCTGCTGGTGATGGCGGCGAGGTAGTAGCGGTCGGTCGAGGTGCGGGCGAGCCGGGCCAGGATCTTCCCCGCGTCGGGGTGCGAACTGCTCCCCAAGGTGACCGCCAGTTGCCGCCGTACATGCGGGTCCGGGTCGTCGGCCATGTACGCCAGCCGGGTGGTCAGCGGTTCGCCACTGGTGAGGCGCGGAGCGGCCAGTCGGACGGCATTTTCGCGCACCGCCGGATCCGGGTCGAGCAGACTCCAGGCGAGAGCGTCCGACGGTATCGCCTCCATCAGTCCGAGGACGCACAGCGCGTGCAACCGGGTCAACCCGCGGTCGGACTCGGCCAGCAGTTTGAGCAACGGCTTGACCGCCGCCGGGTCGTTCCGCCAGGTCAGTAGCATCGTCGCCATGTCCCGCTGCCACCCGTTCTGGGTGTCGAGCGCGGCCACAAGGTCAGTCGCGTCGAGTTTGTCGAGTCGCACCCACGGGCGGAGAGGGGCGTCGGCCGGGCGGACGCGGTAGATGCGACCCATGCCGGCGCCGGCCCGCACGTCGATCTTGGCCAGGTCGGTTGCCGGGATCCACACCGGGTGCTCGATCAGGAACCGGTACATGTCCGGCACCCACAGCCCGCCGTCCGGCCCGGTGACGGCCTGGGTGGGGCGGAACCAGCCGTCGGTGGAGGTGAGGAACTCGCCGTCGGCCTCGTCGGTGGCGCGGGCGGCGGTGAACGTGGTGCCACTCGGCTTCAGCTTCAGCCGGTGGACGAGCAGGTTGACCGTCTCGCAGGTGAACGCATCCCCGGCGAACTCGGCCCCGAGCAACTCATCCCGGTAGATGCCCAGCCCGCACGCCGCCGTCACCGTGTTCGCCGGGCCGGACAGGGCGAACCGCTGCGCGTCCGCCTTCCGCGAGAACACCCGGTTGGACGGCATCAGGTTCACCGTCCCGCCGGGGTAGGCCACGAACGGGTTCCGCTTCAGCTCGTGGTCGGTAAGCGCGTGGTGGTACAGCACGTTGCTGTTGTCGCACCCGAACCACCGCCCGCGGTCGTCCCGCACCCGCCCCTGCTGCGTCCGCCCGGTGGCCGGCTCCAGCTCGCCGGTGTCGGGCTTGATGCGGAAATCGCGGTCGCCCAGGGCCACCGTCTTGCCGGTCTTGTGGCAGACGATGTTCCCGCCGAACAGCCCACACGAGCCGTACACCCACCCGTCCAGCCCGTACTGCAGGCCGTTCACCCGCCCGTGGTAGTTGCCGGTGCCGAACCCGCTGTACAGCTTGGTCACCACGTCGGCCTTGCCGTCGCCGTTGGTGTCCTCGGCGTACAGGATGTCCGGGGCCGCGCAGATGAGGACGCCCTTCCGCCACGGCAGCACGCCGGTGGGGAAGGGCACGTTGTCGAGGAACACGGTGGACTTGTCGAACCGCCCGTCGCCGTCGGTGTCTTCGAGGAACACGATCCGCCCGCCGGCGTCGAACTTGCCCGTGCGGCCGGTCGGGTAGTCGGTCATCTCGACCGCCCACAGCTTGCCGTCCCGCCCGAACGCGATGAACACCGGGTCGGCCACGAACGGCTCGGCGGCGACGAGGTCGATCTTCAGATTCGCCTTCGTTTGCAGGGCGGCGTGCGACTGTTGCGGGGAGAGCGGGCGGGTGCCGCCGGTCTTCGCCGAATCGAACGTCGGCGGGAACGATTTGCCGAGGTGATCCTTCACCGCGGCCACGATCTTGTCTTCCAGCCCGGCCGCGAACACCGACGGCTGGTCGTAGTAGATCATCGCCCCGCCGCCCTCGTACCCACCCTCCTTCAGCACCCGCTCGCTCGGGATGTAGCACGGGGCGTGGTTGGCGTAGGCGGTCACCCACAGCCGGCGGATGTCGAGTTCCCGCTTCAGCCGCAGTGAGTAATCCACCACCACCTCGCCGGGCAAATGAACCATCGCCAGCGAGTCGCCGAACGCCCACGTCTGCACCGGGCACGGGATAGACGTCGGCAGCTTCTCCCCACGGTCGAGCTTGGCGAGGGTGACGCGGGCGTGGTGGCCGATGGCGTCCATCCGCTTCGCCTTCTCCTCCCACTCTTTCCGCGTGGGCAAAGCAGCGAGCGGCAGGTCGAACTGCGTGGTCTTCGCCGTTATGGTGCCCGTCACCGGAGCGAGGAAGTTCCGCTCCAGCCGCCGCACCTCGGCGGCGATCTCCCGCCCCTGGGCTAGCGCCACGTCTTCCTTGCCGCCGGTGACGCCCGAGTTCGGGTTCTGATCCGCCCCGCACCCGATGGCGACCAGACCGACGGCGCCGGGGAACATTTCTTCCACACTTGATGCGGCGTACCCGGCCCAGTCCCCACCGATCTTGTTGTGCGACAGCGTCACGCAGTGGCAGGCGTAGTTCAGGTACACCGCCCGCACCGCCCGCTTCTCGTCCCGGACGATCAGCACCGGCAGGTCGTGATCGATCGGCCCGCCCTTCGTCCGCCGGTTCATGGCGAACGACGCCGACCCGACGCCCCATTCCAGCGTGGCCGGCTTCAGATCCTTGAGCGCGGCCAGCGCCGTCGCTTCGAGCTTGTCGAGGAACACCGGCGTGTACTTGTCGATGTTCGCCTGGTGTTCCTTCGGGATGGGCACGCCGAACAGGGTGGGGTTCGCCCCGGTCAGCATCGGCCCGGTGTGCGTGTGCGTGGCGGCGACGGCCAGCCGCTCCTTCTTCACCCCGGCTTTCTTTTCCAGCCGCTTCGCCAGCTCGTCGTACAGGTTCTCCGGCATGCCGAGCACGTCGACGGTGAGCAGCACCACCGGCGACTTCGACCCGTCGTCGATCGCCAGCCCGCGGGCGTGGATCTTCTGGTACACCCCGTCGGATTCCGCCCGCCGCCCGCCGAACCCGTTCTGGCGGATCGGGTGGTCCGGGGTGATGTCCGTCCTGGCCACGCCGACCCGGTACTGGGCGGGGGCGGGCATGGCGGCGACGAGGGCGAACAGCAGCGCGAGGAACGTGCGGCGCATGGCGGGAGGGCCTCCGGTGTGCAGGCCGGATTATCGCAGACGGGGGGGCAATCGGCGACGGGGGAAGGTCTAGAAACCTCACCCCCCGGCCCCCTCTCCGAGCCGGAGAGGGGGTGTTCAACGGCGGATGGTGGGCTGGGGCCGAGGTCGGTTGTTCGGAGGCAGACCACTTCTGCCGGAGCCTACCCCACTTGAACACCCCCTCTCCGGCTTGGAGAGGGGGCCGGGGGGTGAGGTCGTCTCCCTGAGAAACCTGTTGACCCCACCCGCACACCACCGCAAACTGAGCCGACCCTGGCTACCGGAGTCCCCGCCGTGAAACCGTCGCTCGTCGCGTGCCTGCTCGTCGTGCTGCCGTCGGCGTCGATCGCCCAGGACCGGCTGAAGTCGATGCCCGGCCACGAGCAGTACGAGAAGATGAGCCGGGAGATGCTCACCGCGTTCCGGCCGGCGGCGGTGGGCGTGGCGTGGAAGGATGGCGGGAAGGCGTTCGAGTACCGGGCGGACGGCAAGGTGTACCGGTACGATCTGGCGGCGGGGAAGGCCGAGGTGATCGGCGACGCCCCGGAAGGCGGACCGCAGCCGGGCCGCGGCGGGCGGGGTGGGCCGGGCGGTCAGCGTGGTGGAGGTGGTGGCGGGGGGGGAGGGCAGGGCGGGCCGCCGGCGGGCGACGGGCCCGTGCCACCCGGCGGCGGTATGTTCATGCGGGGGCGGCAGGCCGTGTCCGCCAACTCGCCGGACGGCAGGTTCAAGGCGATCTACAAGGACCGCAACCTGTTCCTGGCCGAGGTGAAGGGCGGGGCCGAAACGCAGATCAC
>CANJKY010000092.1 GCA_947474875.1 Gemmataceae bacterium | reverse complement strand
CTGGTAGCTGGCCGGCATGTACCCGCTGCTCCAGTTCTTCGGCCCGGAGATCGGCCCGCCGGTCTTGTCCAGCATGACCACGAACCCGGGCAGGTTCTCGTTCACGCTGCCCAGCCCGTAGGTCACCCAACTGCCCATGCACGGCGAGCCGGACAGCAGCTTGCCGCTGTTCATCATCAGCATGGCACTGCCGTGGATGGGCGACTCGGCGTACATGCTGTGGACGAACGCGATGTCGTCCGCGCACCCGCCGACGTTCGGGAACAGGTCGCTCACCCGCTTGCCGCACTTGCCGTAGCTCTTGTACTTCCACCGCGGCTCGACGATCCGCCCCTTGCTCTTATGCCCGCCGCGGCCGAACGTCTTCACATCCACCGTCTTGCCGTCCATGCCGACCATCTTCGGCTTCTCGTCGAACGTGTCGATGTGGCTCGGCCCGCCGTACATGAACAGGAAGATGACCGCCTTCGCCTTGGCGGGGATCATCGGCGGCTTCGGGGCCATCGGGTTGACGAACGCCGGCTTTTTCGCCTCGTTCGCCGCGGCCGAGCCGAGGAACCCGTCACGGGACAGCATGCCGGTGAGGGCGAGGCCGGTGAACGCCCCGCCGGTCTGCCAGAGCATTTCCCGCCGCGTGCGGCCGCAGAACTGAGACATCGGTATTCCCGGTCGGGTGGTGGTTGGGTGGGTGGGCCGGTCAGTCCACGTACACGAACTCGTTCGCGTTCAGCAGCAGCAGGGCGTACTGCTGCAGCGCCCGTGGGTCGGTCAGCTTGTGCTTCGCCTTCAGCGCCTCGACGAATGCCACGTCCTTCGCCACCTCGTCCGCCGGCGGGACGCGGCCGGTGGTCAGGCGGATGCCGCGGGCCACCTGCTTCGCCACCTCCGGGCCGGCGTCGGACGCCATCCGCTTGGCGAGTAACTCGGCCTGCTCGTTGGTGAACTCGCCGTTCAGCATGCCCAGCGCCTGCGTCGGCACGGTGGTGGTGTACCGCACCGGGCAACTGTTGTCGGTGTCCGCCTGGTCGTGGTTCACCAGGATGGGCACCTGAATGCTCCGTTTGACGAACGCGTACACCGTGCGGCGGTTCTGCTCCTCCTTCGTACTGTCCGGCCAGTGATTCTTCTTGTCCGGGTACGAGATGCCGGCCAGCACCTCGGCGGACAGCTTCGGGTACATGCTCGGCCCGCCGACCGTCTTCGTGTTCAGCTCGCCGCTCGCTGCCAGGATGCTGTCCCGCACCTCCTCGGAGGTGAGCCGCCGCATGTTGAACCGCCACAGGTTTACGTTCGCTGGGTCCGCCTTCAGGTTCGCCGGGTCGCCGGCGGACGACCGTTGATACGCGGCCGAGGTCATCATCAGCCGGTGCATCCGCTTCAGCGTCCACCCGCCCTCGACGAAGTCCGCGGCCAGCCAGTCGAGCAGTTCCGGGTGCGTCGGCTGTTCGCCCAGCTTGCCGAAGTCGTTCGGGGTGGGCACCAGCCCCTTGCCGAAGTGCCCCTGCCAGACGCGATTCATCATCACCCGGGCGGGGAGCGGGTTCTTCGGGTCGGCGATCCAGTTCGCCAGCACCGTCCGCCGGCCGCTCGATTTCGCCCCCTTCACCGCCGGGATGGTCGGTTCCGGGAACCCGAGGATCTCGGGGAAGCCGGGCTTCACCTCCGCCCCGTTGGCGTGCGGGTTGCCGCGGACGTTGACGAACGTGGGCGGCGGGGTCGGGTCGCAGTTGTTCACGCTCAGCGCGAACTGCTGGCTCGGCATCGGCTTCCGCCGCAACTCCCCCAACTCCTGGCGGAACTGCTGGTACGCCTGCTTCTCCTCGCCCTCCAGGAACTGCGGCACCTTCCGCACCACCTCGTCCCGGTGCCCGTCCTGCACCGCCAGTTGGTCCTTCGGCGGCATCTTCCTGATGGCCGCGTCCTCGATCGGCTTCATCGCCTTCAGCAGCGAGTCGATCTTCGCCTGCCGCTCGGCCAGTTCGCCCTCGTACACCTTCCGCTTGGCCGCCGGGGTGATATCCGTCTGGTTGGACGTGGACCGCACGTTCCGGTCGTTGCTGTACTCGCGGATGTCGCGGAAGAAGGCGACCATCTTGTAGTAGTCGTCGGCCAGGATGGGGTCGCCCTTGTGGTCGTGGCAGCGGGCGCAGTTGAGCGTCATCCCCAGGAACGCCTGACCGGTGATGCTGACGATGTCGTCGTACCCGTCGAACTTGGCCTGGAGTGGGTCGGCCGGCTCGTCGTCCCACAGCCCGAGCCGGTAGTACCCGGTGGCGATGACCGGGTCGGTGTCGTCTTCGCCCCGCTTCGGCAACTCGTCGCCGGCGATCTGCTCCCGGATGAACCGGTCGTACGGCTTGTCTTCGTTGAACGACCGGATGACGTAGTCGCGGAACCGCCAGGCGTTCGGCTTCGGCCCGTCCCGCTCGTACCCGTTCGTCTCGGCGAACCGCACCACGTCCAGCCAGTATTTGCCCCACTTCTCCCCGTACTGCGGGCTGGCGAGGAGCCGGTCGATCAGCTTCTCCCACGCCTTCGGGTCGGCGTCGGCGACGAACGCGTCGATCTGTTCGGGCGTCGGTGGTAGACCGGTCAGGTCGTAGTACGCGCGGCGGATGAGGGTCGCTCTGTCGGCCGGCCCAACCGGGGTGAGATTCTTCGCCGCTAGCTTGGCACCGAGGAAGGCGTCGATTGGGTTCGCCCCCGCCTGCGGCGGTTCAGGCCGTTTCACCGGCTGGTACGCCCAGTACGCCTTCTGCTCGGCGGTGAACTCCTTCTTCTTCGGGTGTTCGACCGCCATTGTTCCCAGCATGTCCGCCGGTACCGGCAGCCCCTGCTCCACCCACTTCGTGAGGACGGCGATCTCCTCCGCCTTCAGCTTGTTGGCGGGCGGCATGGCGTAGCCGTCCTTGCTGTGGTTGATCGCCTCGATCAGCAGGCTTTCCTTCGGCTTGCCGGGCACCGCCGCCGGGCCGGTCTCCCCGCCCTTCAGAACGGCCGCCCGCGTCCGCAGGTCGAACTCGCCCCGCAGCTTCTTGGGCTCGTTTCCGTGGCACTTCAGGCAGTTCGCCTTCAGCACCGGTGCCACCTGCTCGGTGTAGAACTGCACCTGCTCGGCGGTGAACTCGGGGACTTTCGGATCGGCCGCCACGGACGAGAGAGCAGTGAACACGAGCGCAAAGCAAACGATCGACCCGAAGCGTGCGAACGGCATCCCGAACCCTCGCAGGGCAACGAACTGTCGGCCCCTGTGGAACGGGGCGGTGGGATTGAGATTATACTCGATCCCCGCATCCGTCCGCCAGTCGATTTAATTAACAAAGTTGCAAAAATAGCGACGCCGATTTCCGGAACCCGACATCAGCCGCCCGGCGGGCGGGCAATGATGGGTAGTCGTCCCGGTGTAACGAGTCCCGCATGACGATCGGCGACACCTTCCGTCACCTCGGCTTTCACGCCGCCAACGACCCCCGTCCGGACGCGGAGCTGGTCGGCCGGTTCGTGCGGTCGCGGGACGAACCGGCGTTCGCCGAACTCCTCCGCCGGCACGGACCGACGGTGTACGGGGTGTGCCGGCGGGTGCTCGGCAACACGCACGACGCGGACGACGCCTTCCAGGCCGTGTTCCTGGTGCTGGCCCGGAAGGCGGAGACCGTCCGCCCGCCCGGGATGGTCGGCCCGTGGCTGTACGGGGTGGCCGTCCGCACGGCGAACAAGGCGCGAGTGATGAACGCGAAACGCAAGGCGAGGGAAACGGTCGCTGGAACCGGGAACGCAGTGACCGGGTGGGATGGAACCCGGAGCGCTTGCGACGGGGTGTCTGAAATCATCGACGCCGAACTCGCATCCCTCCCGCCCGTGTACCGGGCGGTGTTCGTGGCGTGCGAGATCAACGGCCGGTCGCGGAGCCAGGCGGCCCGCGACCTCGGCTGGCCGGAAGGGACCGTTGCCGCCCGACTCGCCAAAGCGCGCGAACTGCTCGCCGCCCGGCTGACGAAACGCGGCGTCACCCTGTCTGCCGGCCTGTTCGCCGCGGCCGGGGTGCCGCCGGCGCTGGCGGCGGGCACGCTCGGGGCGGTGCGGGAATTCCTGAGCGCGGGGGTAGCAACGTCCGTCGCCCCGGCCGCCCACACACTCTCCGACGAGGTGGTGAAATCCATGAGCGGGGTCAAACTGAAACTGCTGGCGGTGGCGGCGCTGCTCGCCGGGCTGGCCGCGGGCACGGTGTTGATCGCCTCCCCCGGCGAGAAACCCGGCCCGCGACTAGAGCGGAAGGCGATGACGAACGCCCCGGTGCCGAAGCCGGCAGTCGACGAATGGAAAGAGGGGAAGCCGATCGAGTTCAAGGACGGTGGGCGGGTCTTGAGCGTGGCGTTCGCCCCGAGCGGCAAGACGTTCGCCGTGTGTCGGGATGAAGGGCGGATCGACTTCTTCGACCCGGCCACCCGCAAGCACCAGCAGAGCATGGTGCTGAAGCACGACCCGAAGGTGAACCCGAACACCGAGGTGGGCACCTTCCCCGCCCTCGCCTTCCGCCCGCGACCGCACGCCAAACTGGGCGACGTGTTCGCCATCACCCACAAGAACGGGGTGAACATCGGCACCACGAACATCGGGCTGCTGGTGGATAACGCCCCAGTGGTGAACGACCTGCCGCAGAACTGGGCGGTGGCAGGGTCCGACCCGCATCAGGTGGTGTGGGCGGGGGACGGTCTGGTCATCTCTAACGGCGAGGAGACCCGCCACCGCGACCCAAACGGTAAAGAGCAGGGGGTTCGTGGATGGGCAGATCGCAAGCATCAGCCGTGCGTGTTGGCCGCCATCCCGGACAGCGAATCGTGGCTGATGCAGTTCGACAACGACCGGAAGGCGAACGACACCACCGTCTGGTACTGGGACGCGGCGGACATCAAGCAGTGTCGCCGGCTGGAGGGGCATCAATCCCGGCCCGTCGCCGCGGCCGTGTCGCAGGACGGCAAGCGGATCGTCACCGGCGACGAGGGCGGCACGCTGATCGTGTGGGAGGGCGAGAAGTTCGAGGAGAAGCGGCTAATCGATTTGGGGAAAGGCGTTGTGCAACTCGCGCTGGCGCCGGACGGCAAGACGGCGGCCGTGGCAAAGGTGAAAGTCCGTATCGAAGATTATGGCGGCGGTCGGCCCATGCCGCAGGAGTGGCACGAGTGGACGGTGTCGGTGTACGACGTGGACTCGGCGGGCACGAAACCAAAGCCCGTTTATTCGTGGGGTGGTACTGTGAAAGCCCCGACGGCGGGCAGCCCCCCGGGACCGGCATCCCTCGCCTTCGCCCCGGACGGGAACACGCTCCTCGCCGCGTTCGGGGACGGCACCGCTACCCCGGGTGGTGGGAGTCAGATGGGCGACCAGAACCTGAAAGCGGCTCTCCTTGTGGGAAGGTCGGTGGGAGTGCGGGTGTGGGAACGGGTGCCGAAGAAGTGACGGCGAGACGCGGGTGAATACTCTAGGGGTGCGGTTCTTCGCCGCGACCGACGGGAGCGCGTTCCCGCTCCCGTCGGTCGCGGCGAAGACACTTTGGAGGCCCCCGATGATCTCGATCGACTTCTCCGGCAAGGTGGCCCTGGTCACCGGCGTGGGCGACAGCGACAGCTTCGCCTGGTACATCGCCAAAACCCTTCAGGCGGCCGGGGCGAAGATCGTGCTGGCCGTCCACCCGCGGGTGATGGGCATCGTGGAGAGCTTCCTCACCCGCGACGCCGACCGCCCGGACCGCGAGCTGCCGTACACCGGAGGGGAGTTCAAACCGGCGAAGGTGCTGCCGTGCGACGCCTCCTACGACAGCATGGACGACGTGCCGGAGGACGTGAAGACCGACCGCCGGTACGCCAAGCTGAACGCCGACTACAGCATCGGCGGGATGGTGGCCGCGGTGGGTCAGGAGTTCGGCGGCATCGACATCCTCATCCACAGCATCGCGTTCAGCCGGGAGATCACCAAATCGGCGAAGGACACCACCCGCAAGGGGTACATGGAGGCGCTGGGCATCTCGGCGTACTCGTACACTAGCATGCTGCGGGCGGCGGAGCCGTACATGGCCGACCGGCCGGGCGGGGCGAGCGCGGTCGGGCTGACGTACCTGGGCGGGTCGCGGGTGGTGCCGTACTACGGCGGCGGGATGAGTACGGCGAAGGCGGCGCTCCAGATCGACGCGGCCCAACTGGCCAGCAACCTGGGCCGCAAGAACATCCGGGTGAACCTGATCTCGGCCGGCCCGTACGCCAGCCGCGCCGCCCGCAGCATCCGCCCCGGCGAGATGGAGAAGAGCATCGAGTACGCCGCCCTCCGCTCCCCGCTGCCGCGGGCCATCACCCCGCAGGAGGTGGCCGACGCCACCGCCTACCTGTGCAGCCCGCTGGCGTCCGCCGTCACCGGCCACATCCTGTACGTGGACTGCGGGTACAACGTGATGGGCGTCTAACGGAACCGGAACGATGCTCACGTTCCTGTTCTGGAACATCCAGAAGAAGCCGCTCCTCCATCGCGTCGCCCGGATCGCCCAGGCACACGCGGTGGACGTGGTGATCTTGGCTGAGTGCGAGCAGTCTGACGCGGAGTTGCTGGCGAAACTGAATGCGGGCGGCGCCAATTTCTACTGCCCGCCTCGTGTTTTCGACACCTTCCGGGTCGCTGTCCGGGGACCAGCCGTTCGGCTGTCCGGCGTGTTCGATGAAGTGAGCGGTCGTCTTTCGATGTTCAAGGTGACCTCGGGACGTAAACCCAGCCTGTTGCTGGCCGTGGTCCACTTGCCGAGCAAAAAATCCCAAGGCGACGGGATTCACGCGCGTATCGCTGGAGAGATTCGTCGGATCGAATCACAACGCCGGGTCAGTCGTACGATTGCGGTCGGTGACTTCAACCGCAGCCCGTTCGACGACGTAGTGATCAGCGCGATGGGTTTTCACGCGATGATGACCCGCGACTTGACTCACCGACGGAATCTACGCATTCTGGGAGGCCAAGAGTACGCCACGTTCTTCAACCCGATGTGGCAATTCCTCACAGACCGCGGCTCGTCACCTGCCGGAACCTACTACTTCCGCGAGTCGGTCGAACAGAATCTCTACTGGTACGCTCTGGATCAGGTGCTGGTGCGGCCCGAACTTGTGGATAAACTGAGGTCGGTAGACATCCTCGACAGCGACGGCACCGAAACGCTATTGCACCGCATACACGGCTGGCCTGACTCGGTCACGTGTTCTGACCACTTGCCCCTTCTGTTCGCACTCGATTGGTGAGGTGTGTCGATGACGACCGCGATCCCTGACCTATGGCCCGAGTCGCTGAAGCCGGTCGTCCTCAGTCCGGTCGCCATCCTTCGGACGCAAGCGGCAAGACTGAAGGAGCGAACCAACGGCCTGTTAGAAGCTGAAATCCAGACGAAGCGAATCACGGAACCGAATGGGGATACCAAAGCGTTGCATGTCTTCGAGATCGTAGCACCCGCTATGGACGGCTATCGTTTCCAAGTGCTGTCGATTGAACACCCCTCTCCCGGTGCATACCCGGTGGACATTTCTTCCTTTTTCTTGCCTACGCGGGTATTCGTTGCCATGTCTGGTGGGAGGAACATACCGAGTGAGAAGCTACCGAATACACAACGATGCGCGAACCAGGATGCGTTTCAAGAGGCGCTGAAGAAGGTGTTCTCTTCCCAAGAGTTGAGCGGAATTCTCGATTCGCTGATCGCCCAGATTCTTGACAAAGATATCGACGCCGACAGTAACAAGTCATCGGAGTAATCAGAAGGCGAAAGCACATGCCGTCCGAACTGCCCGGCTGCCACCGCTACCTGAACCGCGTGGCCCCGACGCCGCTGGTGCCGGTGCAGTTCGACCCCGCGCTCCCGCCGGTGTGGTGCAAGCTCGAGTTCTTCAACCCGAGCGGCTCGACCAAAGACCGCATCGCCCGGTTCATCCTCGAAAAAGCCTGGCGGCTCGGGCGGGTGAAGTGCGGGGATGTGGTGTGCGAGGCGTCCAGCGGGTCCACCAGCATCGCGCTGGCGCTGGCGTGCGCCCAGATGGGCCTGCGGTTCGTCGCCGTCATGCCCGAGGGGGTGAGCAACGAGCGGGTGCTGCTCATCCGCGGGTACGGCGGGGAGGTGCGGTTCACCCCGAAGGACGCGGGCATCCGCGGGGCCATCGCCGAGACGGAGCGGCTGGCCGCCGAGTGCGGGGCGTTCCTGCCGCGGCAGTTCGCCAACCCGGACAACGCCGAGGCCCACCGCCAGACCACCGCCCGCGAGATCCTCGACCAGATCCCCGGCGGGCGGGTGGACGCGGTGGTCAGCGGGGTGGGCACCGGCGGCACGCTCGTCGGCCTGTACCAGGGGTGCGCCGACGTGGGGTGCGGGGTGGTGCCGGTCCACGCCCGGCCGGTGAACCTGTACCCGGCGGCGGACGTGGAGTGCTGCAGCTTCAGCGGCCGCATCCCCGGCGTGGTGGACCGCATCTCGGAAATCTTCTGCGAGGACCGGTTGCCGGGGCTGCTCACCGTCGAGGTGAAGGACGACCTGGCGATCGACACCACCCGCCGGCTGATGCGGCTCGGGTTCCCGGTCGGGCCGAGTTCCGGGCTGAACTACGCCGCCGCCGCCGAGGTGCTGAAGAAACTCGGCGACCCCACCCTCCAGGTGGTGACGGTGTTCCCCGACCGGATGGAGCGGTACTTCACCACCGAGCTGTTCAAGCCGTTCGCTTGACATCACCCAATCCCGTTCGCAATCCGGCGAAACACTAGTAGCCGTCGGGGGTATAATCCGCCGACGGTTCCTCCGGGGTGTCCGCCGTGTCCCAGTCCCTGTCCCGCTGGCAAGCCGTGCTGCTCGGCCTGGTGGTGCTGGCCGCCGTCGGG
>CANJKY010000091.1 GCA_947474875.1 Gemmataceae bacterium | reverse complement strand
TCGGGGCGGTGAACCCGCCGGGCGGGTTCCCGATGGAAGCGACCCGCTGGCCGGGCCGCATGTGGGTGGTGGCGCACAAGCCGGTGGCCGTGGCCGCCGGGCTGGGGCGGATGGGTATTCACCGCAACGTCATCCACCCGAAGTTCGGCAACTTCGTCCTGCTCGGCACGGTGCTTCTCGAAGCGGAGGTGAGCGCGTACAACCGGCCGGTGGACTATAACCCCTGCCTGGAATGCAAGTTATGTGTGGCCGCCTGCCCGGTCGGGGCGATCAAGCCGGACGGGGCGTTCGACACCGCCTCGTGCTACACGCACAACTACCGCGAGTTCATGGGCGGGTTCGCCGACTGGGCGGAGCACATCGCCGACGCGAAGAACGGGCACGACCTGCGGACCCGCGTGACGCAGGCTGAGCAGGTGGGCATGTGGCAGAGCCTGGCGTTCGGCCCGAATTACAAGGCGGCGTACTGCGTGGCCGTGTGCCCGGCCGGGGAGGACGTGATCGGCCCGTTCCTGAAGGACCGTGGCGGGTTCGTGGGCGAGGTGGTGAAGCCGTTGCAGCAGAAGGAGGAGCCGATCTACGTGGTGCCCGGTTCGGACGCCGAGGAGCACGTGAGCAAGCGGTTTCCGCACAAGACGTTGCGGCGGGTGCGGGGTAACTTCCTGCTGTACACGATCCCGCAATTCCTGTTCGGCATCCGCATCTCGTTCCAGCGGGGGCAGGCGGCCGGGTTGAACGCGGTGTATCACTTCACGTTCACCGGCGCGAGCACGGCCACGGCCACCGTCACCATTCGGGATCAGAGGATCGACGTGCAAGACGGGCTGCACGGCACCCCGGACTGTGCGATCACCGCCGATGCCGACACGTGGTGCGGGTTCCTGCGGAAAGAGCGGAGCATCGTATGGGCGATCGTCCGCCGCAAGGTGAAGGTGCGGGGGCCCTTGTGGCTGCTCACCGCCTTCGGCAAGTGCTTCCCAAGTTAACGAAAGGGCAACTCATGCGACGGCAAGAGCGGTTCCTTCACCGGTACGGCCCGTGGGCGGTCGTCACCGGGGCGTCGTCCGGCATCGGTCGCGAGACCGCGGTCCAACTCGCCGCCGCCGGGCTGCACCTGGTGCTGGTCGCCCGCACACAACCCGCGCTGGACGAACTCGCCGCCGAACTGCGATCGAAGTCCGGCGTCGAAGTTCGGGTGCTGCGGCTCGACCTGGCGGCGGACTCGGCGGCCGACGAACTCGCCAGTGCGACCGCCAATCTGGACGTCGGGCTGCTGGTGGCGGCGGCCGGGTTCGGCACCTCCGGTCCGTTCCTGGACACCCCGGACGACGCCGAGTTCGACATGCTGGCCGTCAACTGCCGGGCGACGTTCGCGCTCACCCGGCTGTTCGGCCGGCGGTTCGCCGCCCGCGGCCGCGGCGGGGTCATCCTGTTCGGCTCGGTGGTCGGGTTCCAGGGCACCCCGCACGCCGCCCACTACGCGGCCACGAAAGCGTACGTGCAGTCGCTTGGGGAAGCCCTGTCGGTCGAGTTGGCCCCGCTCGGCGTCGACATACTGGTGTCCGCCCCCGGCCCGACGCGCAGCGGGTTCGCCGCCCGCGCGGGCATGACCATGGGCGCGGCCCTGTCGCCGGCGGCGGTGGCGCGGGCGACACTGGCCGCGCTCGGCCGCCGGCAGACGGTGCTGCCGGGGTTCCTGTCCAAGCTGCTCGGGTACGCCCTGGCCACCGCCCCCCGCTGGCTGCGGGTGCGGATCATCGGCGGGGTGATGAAGGGGATGGCGAAACGCCCGACCGCGTCAGCCGTCCCGACCGGCTGACGCGTCAGTTCAGCGTCACGCTCTTCAGGAACTCGGCGTTCGTCTTCTGCTTGCCCACCTGCTTGAGCAGCAGTTCCATCGCCTCCACCGGGTGCATGTCGGACAGCACCCGGTGCAGGATGTGGACGGTCCGCAGTTCCTCCTCCGTCCGCAGCAGCTCCTCCTTGCGGGTGCCGCTGGCGTTCACGTCCACGCACGGGTACACCCGCCGGTCCATCAGCCGGCGGTCGAGTACCACTTCCATGTTCCCGGTGCCCTTGAACTCCTCGAAGATGACGTCGTCCAGCTTGCTGCCGGTGTCCACCAGGGCGGTGGCCAGGATGGTGAGCGACCCGCCCTCGGCCAGGTTGCGGGCGGCGCCGAAGAACCGCTTCGGCTTCTGCAGCGCCCCCGCGTCGAGGCCGCCGGACAGCAGCTTGCCGGTGCCGGGCAGTTCGTTGTTGTACGCCCGCGCCAGCCGGGTGATGCTGTCCAGGAAGATGACCACGTCGGTGCCGTACTCGACCAGCCGGCGGGCCTTCTCGATCACCATCTCGGCCACGGTGATGTGCCGGGCGGCCGGCTCGTCGAACGTGCTGCTCACCACCTCTACCCGCGGCCCCTTCACCGTGCGGCTCATCTCCGTCACCTCCTCCGGCCGCTCGTCGATGAGCAACACGATGACGTAGCACTCCGGGTGGTTGGCGATGACCGCGTTCGCCATCTGCTGCAGGAGCACCGTCTTGCCGGTGCGGGGCGGGGCGACGATCAGCCCCCGCTGCCCCTTGCCGATGGGGGTGATCAGGTCCACCACCCGCATGCTCATCGGCCCGCCGGCCGCCTCCAGCCGCAGCCGGCTGGTCGGGTGCAGCGGGGTGAGGTCTTCGAACACCGCTTTCTGGTGCTGGAGCTCCGGGTCTTGCAGGTTGATCGCCTCCACCCGCAGCAGGGCGAAGTACCGCTCGGCCTCCTTCGGCGGGCGGACCTGCCCGGCCACCACACACCCGGTGCGGAGGCCGAACCGGCGGATCTGGCTGGGCGAGATGTAGATGTCGTCCGGGCACGGCAGGTAGTTGTAGTCCGGGCTGCGGAGGAACCCGAACCCGTCCGGCAGCACTTCCAGCGTGCCCTCGCCGAGCATCAGCCCGTTCTGCTTCACCCGCTCCTTCAGGATGCGGTAGATCAGGTCCTGCTTCTTCAGCCCGGCCCACTCCTCCCGCGGCACCCCGTCCGCCCGCGCCAGCTCCTGCAACTGGGCGAACGTCATCTGCTGGAGCTGCGAGATGTACGTGTTCCCTTTCTTGATCTCCTCGTACCGGGTGTTCGTCTCCGCGGTGAACCCCCGCTCGTTCGGGTCTGCGGCCGGCGGCACGACGGCCCGCGGTTCCGCCTCCGCCTGCGGAGCCGCCATGCCGTCGGCCAACCCGACGGCGAAGCCGGCTTCCGAGTCCGTTTCGGCGGATTTCGCCTTCGCCCGCGGCTTGCGGGGCAGCTTGGTTTCGGGTGTCGCGTCGGCCATGATCAGGTCCTCAGGTCATCCAACCCCAACCGGTCAACAGGGTGTCGAGCTTCGCTTGCAACTCGTCCGGCGTGCCGTCGTTCACCACCACCGCGTCGGCGCGGGCCTTCTTCACGTCCGCCGGCCACTGGGCGGCCTCGCGGGCGGTCAGGTCGGCCGGGGTCCAACCGCTGCGGCCGGCCAGCCGTCGCTCCCGCAGTTCCCGCGGGGCGTCGATGTACAGCACCCGATCGCAGCGGTCGCCCCACCCGACTTCCAGCAGCACCGCCGCGTCCAGCACCACGAACCGCGCCGCCGGGTCGGCCACGGCTTTCTGGATTTCGGCATCTGCCAATCCCCCGATCACGGGGAACACGATCGCTTCCAACGACGCCAATTCGACCGGGCATTTGGGGTCGAACACGATGCCGGCGATGGTCCGGCGGTTCGCCGTGCCGTCCGGGTTCAACACCCGTTCCCCCCACAACGCAACCAGTTGTCGCTTCACGTCCGGCACGTCCAGGGCCACATGCCCGAGTTTATCGGCGTCGATGACGAACCCGCCGCGGGCGGCCAGGCACCGGCCGGCGGCGGTCTTCCCCGCCCCAATCCCGCCGATCAGCCCGATGACGGGTTTGCGGTTCACGGGCTGTTCCCCGGCGGAGGCGGTTGAAGCTGTGCCTTCAGCCGATCCAGTTCGGCCTGGAGCGCATCCGCCCGTTGCTTCTCTGCGTCTGCCCGCAACCGCTCTCGTTCGGCCCGCTCTTCTCGGGTCGGAATCAGCTCCCCGGTTCGTCCGTCGAACAGCCGAAGCATGGTCCCTTCGGGTCGCAGTTTGAACCCGAGTTCGCTCGACAGCACGTCGTCGTCGGAGAGTAGTCGTCGGTAGGCCGAGCGGTTCAGCCGAAACCCCTGGAGGGAGGGCACGAGGTGTTCCGCGAGCGGGTCGAACAGGAAGTATTCTCGGACCCCGAGTTCCTCATACCGCCAGTATTTCTCGCCGAGGTCCTCGCGCCAGGTGCTGCGAGACGCCATCTCGAACACAACGGACGGCGTCACCCCATTCTCTTCCCAGGTGAAGAAACTGCTCCGCTCGGCCAGTAGGCGGTCGGGCACTCCGACGGCGACCATCACGTCCGGCGAGATCCGCGCGTTCGGATCCCCTTCCTTCCAGTACCAGAAGATGTCCGACGCGATGAACACGTCCGAACGATTCTGGAAGAAGTCCACCAACGCCTGATGCAGTAGCACGATGGCATTCAGGTGGGTGGGCGTCTCGGCCATAGGCTGCCCGTCGCTTTCGGGATACTCGACCTTCCGAGGGGAAGAAATCGCGCTCACGCCACGTCCTCCACGTCCAGCCAGTTCGGGCCGGCGGCCACATCCACCTTCAGCGGCACGCTGAACGTCATCGCGGCCGTCATCTCGTGCCGCACCAGTTCCCCCGTCGCCGGCACCTCGTCCGCCGGCACCTCGAAGACGAGTTCGTCGTGTACGCTCAACAGCATTTTTGCCCGCCGATTCTCCGCCCGCAGCCGGCGGTACACGTTCAGCATGGCCAGCTTCATCAGGTCGGCCGCCGACCCCTGGATCTCCATGTTGATGGCTTCCCGCTCGGCCCCGTTCCGCTGCTCGTAGGTGGACTGCGGGCGAATGGCCGACGGGTCGAACGCCCGGCGGCGGCCCAGAATGGTGCCCACGAACCCGGTGCGGCGGGCGGTCGCCAGCAGCCGGTCCTGGTACGCCAGCACGGTCGGGAAGCGAGCGAAGTAGTCGTCGATGAACTTGGCCGCCGTCTTCTTGTCGATCTCCAGCCGCACCGCCAGCCCGGCCGCGCTCATGCCGTACAGCACCCCGAAGTTGACCGTCTTCGCCACCCCCCGCTGCTCCTTCGTCACGTCCGCCTCGGCCACCTTGAAGATCTCGGCGGCCACCCGCGTGTGCACGTCGCGGTCCTCGGCGAACGCCTGCTTCAGGTTCGGGTCGTCGGTGAAGTGGGCGAGCAGCCGCAGCTCGATCTGCGAGTAGTCGGCGGTGAGGATTTGCCACCCCGGCGGGGCGATGAACGCGGCCCGGATCTGCCGCCCCTGCTCGGTGCGGGCCGGGATGTTCTGCAAGTTCGGGTCGGACGAGCTCAGGCGGCCGGTGCTGGCGACCGTCTGGTTGAACGACGTGTGCACACGGCCGGTCTTCGGGTTCACCAGCGCCGGCAGGGCGTCCACGTAGGTGCCCTTCAGCTTGGCCACCTGCCGGTGGGCGATCAACTTCTTCGGCAGCTCGTGCCCGAGCGCGGCCAGCCGTTCGAGCGACTCCTGGTCGGTACTCGGCTCGTTCGTCGTGCCCGTCCGCTTCTGCACCGGCAGCTTCATCCTGTCGAACAGGATTTCGCGGAGCTGCTTCGGCGACGCCAGGTTGAACGCTTGCCCGGCGAGCGAATGCACCTCCTGTTCGATGGTTTCGAGCGTGCCCTGCATGTCCACGCTCAGCTTCGCCAGCAGCGGCAGGTCGAGCAGCACCCCGTTGAACTCCAGTTCGGCCAGCACGTCGATGAGCGGGATTTCCAGGGTGTCGTACAGCGTCCGCAGGCCGGCCGGTTCCAGCTCCGGCTCCAGCTTCTCGGCCAGCCGCCACGCCGCGTCCGCGTCCTCGGCGGCGTAGTCCCTCACCTTCTCGACCGGCACCTCGGCCATGGTGATCTGCTTCTTGCCCTTGCCGATCAGCTCCTTGATGGAGATGTTCGCGTGCCCGAAGTACGTCTGCGTCAGGTCGTCCAGGTTGTGCGTCCGCTCGCCGGCGTGCAGCAGGTAGTGGGCGATCATCGAGTCGCCGACCACGCCGGCCAGCTCCACCCCGTGCGCCCGCAGCACCAGCCGGTCGTACTTGATGTTCTGGTTCGTCTTCTCGAACTTCGGGTCTTCGAGGATCGGCTTGAGCGCCGCCAGCGTCTTGTCCGGGTCGAGCAGCTTCGACCCGGCCGGCCCGCGGACAGCCAGGTAGTACCCCTCGTGCGCCTTCCAACTGACCGCGTACCCGACGATCTCGGCGCGGATCGGGTCGAGCGCCGTCGTCTCCAGGTCGATGGCGAACCGCGTCTGCTTCTTCAGCTCCTTCAGGAACTTGTCGAACGCCGTCTTGGTGTCGACGAGGGTATAGGTGGCGTTCCACCCGTCGTCCGGGCGGGTAGCGGGGGGTTCGGCGGGGGATGGCTCCTCGCCGTCGATCTGGTCGAACAGGCTGGCCTGCCCGGGGCGGGGGAGCTTGGGCGGCTTGGCTTTGACCGGCGGTTCCAGATAGCCCCGCCGCCTCCAGCACCCCCTCGTTCTTCTTCGCCCCGCTGTTCGCCAGCGTGCTCCGCACCCGGGCGGCGTACCCGCGGAACCCGAACTCCTGGAACAGCTCCAACAGCCGCGGGCCGTCCCAGTCCCGCCGTCGCCAGCCCTCCCAGTCCAACTCCATCGGCACGTCCCGCCGCAGCGCCACCAGCTTCTTGCTGGTCGCCAGGGTGCCGTCGGCGATCGCCTTCTTGAACGCCTCCTTCAGCTTCGGCCCGCCGAGCTTGTCCACGTTCGCGATCAGGTTGTCGAGGGTGCCGTACTCGGCCAGCCACTTGGCCGCCGTCTTCGGCCCGCACCCCGGCACCCCCTTCACGTTGTCCACGCTGTCGCCGACCAGCGCCTGGAAGTCGATCACCTGGTCCGGCCGCACGCCCCAATCGGCCATCAGCCCGGCGGCGTCCAGGGTCACCCCCTTCCGCAGGTTGCGGATGGTGACCTTGTCGCTCAGCAACTGCCGGCAGTCCTTGTCGGACGAGCACAGGACGACGCTGTGCCCCCGCTCGGCCGCCTCGGTAGCGACCGTCGCCATGATGTCGTCCGCCTCGTACCCCGGCACCCGCAGCATCGGGATCCGCATGGCCGCCAGCACCTGGTCGATGAGCGGCTCCTGGGCGATCAGGTCGTCCGGCGGCGGGTCGCGGTGCCCCTTGTACTCGGGGAACAGGTCGTCGCGGAACGTCTTGGCCGCGCAGTCGAACGTGGCCAGCAGGTACTCGGCCCCGTGGTCGTACAGGTCCATGATCGCCCGCGTCACCCCGAACACGGCGTTCACCGCCCGCCCGTCCGGGGCGGTCATCGGCGGCAGGCCGTGGTACATCTGGAACACCATCCCGTGGGTGTCCAGCAGGTAGACGGTACCGTTCGCAGAGTGGCGGTCGGCGGGCACGGGCGCATCCGGCGGGGGAATGACGGGGCCGCGGGGGCGGGCAATCGTTCGGCGAGGCGGGCCGTCGCGGGGATGGTGGGGATCGGTTCCCGGCGGGCGATGGGAACGCGAGCGGACGGCTCGAACCGCGTCAGATAGTGAGTACCCGAAAGTCTACGAAGGGGGTGCGCACCGTGTCAAGGGTGGGTCGATTAGCAAAGACCTCACCCCCCGGCCCCCTCTCCCAGGGGGAGAGGGGGTGTTCAAGTCGCCGTCGTGGCTGGTGTGCCCGTTCCCTTCGGCGGATGGCCATGTCAACCCACTGAGGCTTGCCTCGTTTGAACACCCCCTCTCCCCCTGGGAGAGGGGGCCGGGGGGTGAGGTCTCTTCACTCCACCCTCCCCGACTCCTACTGTGCCGGTATGACCCCCCTCCGGCTCGGCACCCGCGGTAGCCCCCTCGCCCTGTGGCAGGCCCGGTTCGTCGAATCCCGCCTCGCCCCGTTCGCCGACCCGCGGGCGGTCGAACTCGTGCTCATCGAAACGCACGGCGACCGCGACCAGGCGTCGGCCCTGTCCGCGATGGGCGGGTTCGGGGTGTTCACCAAGGCGATTCAGAACGCCCTGCTCGACCGCCGCGCCGACGTGGCCGTCCACAGCCTGAAAGACCTGCCGACCCTCCCGACCGACGGCCTGGACTTGGCCGCCGTGCCCCCCCGCGGGCCGACCGGCGATGCGTTCGTTTCCCGCCGGCACCGGCAGTTCGACGACCTGCCTCGCGGGGCGACCGTCGGCACCAGTTCCCTCCGCCGCCGCGCCCAACTACTGAACCGCCGCCCGGACCTGCACCTGATCGAACTCCGCGGGAACGTGGACACCCGCCTGCGGAAGCTGGACGAGCAGAACCTGGACGCGATCATCCTGGCCGAGGCCGGGCTGGTGCGGCTCGGGCTGGCCGACCGCATCACCGAAATCCTCGACCCGGACTGGATGCTGCCGGCGGTGGGGCAGGGGGCGATCGGGCTGGAGTGTCGGTCGGACGACGAGGCGTCCCGGCATCTGGCACAGGGGCTGAACGACCCGCCCACCTGGGCGCGGGTGGTGGCCGAGCGGGCGATGCTGGCGGCGCTGGGCGGCGGGTGCCTGGTGCCGATCGGGACGGTGAGCCGGGTGGAGGACGGGGTGCTGACCGTTCGCGGGGCGGTGCTCAGCCAGGACGGGAAGCGACGCATCACCGCCACCCACACCGGCCCGGCGAGTACCCCGCTGGCAGTGGGCCAAGAACTCGCCGCGATGCTACTCGGCTACGGCGCCGGCGAGATTCTGGAGACGGACGCGAAGGGCGGGGAGTTGCTGGGATAAGTGCCGCGAGCCGAGCGGCACTCTTGTAGCCGCGACCCAGCGGGGAGCGCGTTCAACCCGACGCGCTCCCCGCTG
>CANJKY010000090.1 GCA_947474875.1 Gemmataceae bacterium | reverse complement strand
GACTCCGCGGGCGAGAAGGCGGGCCGCGCGAAGGCGCTGGAACGCTGGCCGGCCGACCCTGCGGTGGACCACCTCATCGGCCGCAAGCTGTCGCAGGACTACCGGTTCAAGGAGGGCGCGGCATACCAGCGGCTGGCCCTGGAGAAAGACCCGAAGTACCTGCCGGCGAAGGCGCAACTGTGCCAGGATCTGCTCCGGCTGGGCGAGGAAACCGAGGGATGGAAGCTGGCGGCGGAGGTGTTCGCGGCCGACGGGTACGACGTGGTGGCGCACAACCTGGTGACGCTGCGGGACCACCTGGCCAACTTCCGCACCGTCGCATCCGACGGGTTCATCCTCCGCATGGACGCGAAGGAGATGGACGTGTACGGCCCGCGGGCGCTGGCCCTGCTCAAGCGGGCGCGGAAGACGCTGACCGACAAGTACGGGGTGAAGCTGGACAAGGCCGTCACGGTGGAGATCTTCCCGCGGAAGCAGGACTTCGCCGTGCGGACGTTCGGCATGCCCGGCGCCGACGGGTTCCTGGGCGTGTGCTTCGGCCCGGTCATCACCGCCAACAGCCCGGCGTCGCAGGGCAAAGACCCGTCCAACTGGGAGGCGGTGCTGTGGCACGAGTTCTGTCACACCGTCACCCTGACCAAGACCAAGAACACCATGCCCCGCTGGCTGAGCGAGGGCATCTCGGTGTACGAGGAGCTGCAGGAGAACCCCGCCTGGGGGCAGTGGCTGACGCCCCGCTACCGCGAGATGATCCTGGGCGACGACCTCACCCCGGTGAGCAAACTGAGCTCCGCGTTCCTCAGCCCGAAGAGCGGGCTGCACGTCCAGTTCGCCTACTTCGAGTCGGCGCTGGCGGTCGAGTTCATCATCAAACAGCACGGGTTCGACGCGCTCAAGGCAGTCCTCGACGACCTCGGCGGCGGGGTGTCGATCAACGCCGCGTTGGAGCGGCGGGCCGGCGGGTCGCTCGCCAAGCTGGACCGTGAGTTCGCCGAGTTCGCCCGCGACCGGGCTAAAGCCGCCGCCCCAAACGCCACCTTTGAGAAGCCCGACCTGAAGGACGACGCCGACGCGGCGGCGATCCGCGCGTGGCTGGAGAAGCACCCGAGCAGCTTCTATGGCCGGCAGCGGCTGGCGGTGGCGTCGGTGAAAGCGGAGAAGTGGGCGGACGCGGAGAAGGCGGCGCAGGACCTGCTCGCCTCGTACCCCGCCTACGTCGGCCCGGACAACGCTTACGACCTGCTCGCCGGCGTGTACCGGAAGACCGCCCAGCCCGACCGCGAGGTGAAGGCACTCGAAGACCTGGCGAAGCGGGACGGGGACGCGACGGTCGCGTACCAGCGGCTGATCGAACTGGCCGAGTCGAAGAACGAGTGGGACGCGGCGGCGAAAAACGCCCGCCGCTGGCTGGCCGTGAACCCGCTCACCCCCGCCCCGCACCGGGCGCTGGCCAAAGCCGCCGAGAAGTTGAACGACCGGGCCGAGGCGATGACCGCGTACCGGGCCGTACTGCTTTTTAACGTGCCTGACTCGGCTGACGTGCGGTATCGTCTGGCGGTGCTGCTCGAACAGTCCGGCGAGCGGGACAAGGCGCGGCGGGAGGTGCTGAAGGCACTCGAAGACGCCCCCCGCTCCCGCGACGCCCACGCCCTGCTGCTCCGGCTGGCCGAATCGGAGACGAAGAAATGACCCGCACCCGACGGCTGGCGGTGGTCACTCTCGGTGTCCTGGTGGTCGCCGCCGGGGTGGTCGTCGCTCAGCGGGGCGGCCGCCAGCGGCCGATCTCCGAGGACCGCCGCGGGGTCGCCAATTGGGAGAACGACCCGAAGTTCAAGCACGACGTGTTCACCTTCGTGCGGATCGAGTACGACACCCGCGGGCGGCGGTGGGGGTGGACCACCGACTGGCCGGACGCCGACCTGAACCTGTCGTTCCGCCTGCAACAGCTCACCACCCTGAAGGTGAACCCGGAGCCGATCACCCTGCGGCTGACCGACCCGCGGCTGTTCGACCACCCGTTCATCTACATCGTCGAGCCGGGCGGGATGGAACTGTCCGAGGACGAGGTGCTGGCCCTGCGGAAGTACCTGCTGAACGGCGGGTTCCTGATGGTGGACGACTTCTGGGGGGACAGCCAGTGGGAGAACCTGGCCCGCGAGATGAAGCGGGTGTTCCCGGACCGGGTGCCGGAGGACGTGCCGCTGAAGCACGAGATCTTCCACATCGTGTACGACCTGAAGGAGCGGCCGCAGATCCCGAGCATCCAGGCGGCGTGGCGGGGGCGGGACGAGGGCATCACCTGGGAGCCGTGGCACGACGGGAACACGAAGGATGTACACTACCGGGCGCTGTACGACGACAAGGGGCGGATGATGGCGTTCATCTGCCACAACACGGACAACGGCGATGGGTGGGAGCGGGAGGGCGACGACCCGTGGTACTTCAAGGAGTTCTCGGAGAAGAAGGCGTACCCGCTGGGCATCAACATCGTGGTGTACGCGATGACGCACTGAGGAATCCGCTCGTTTGGATGTTCGAGCCGCGGAGCGGCGACCCGGATGTAGCCTGGGGCGGAAGCCCCAGGAACGCGAGGTGAAACAGGCCCAGCCCCGGAGGGGCGTTCGGACCGACCGCCGCTCCGCGGCTCGGCATGGTGTGGCCGGTATTCCTGGGGCTTCCGCCCCAGGCTACATCCGGGTCGCCGCTCCGCGGCTCGGGAACCTGGAAAGGATCGACCGTGTCCGACGCCGATTTCGAGCAGGAGAAGCAGGCGGTCGAAAAGATCCGCGCCAGCCGCACGGCCATCGAGCGGGAGCTGGGCAAGGTGATCGTCGGCCAGAAGGAGGCGACGAGCCAACTGCTCACCGCCCTGTTCGCCGGCGGGCACTGCCTGATCACCGGCGCGCCGGGGCTGGCCAAGACGCTGCTGGTGCGGTCCATCGCCCAGATCTTCCACCTGAAGTTCGCCCGCATCCAGTTCACCCCGGACCTGATGCCGGCCGACATCACCGGCACCGACATCCTGGAGGACGCCGGCGACGGGCGGCGGATGAAGTTCGTGCCCGGGCCGATCTTCGCCAACGTCATCCTGGCGGACGAGATCAACCGCACCCCGCCGAAGACGCAGGCCGCGCTGCTGGAGGCCATGCAGGAGCACCAGGTGACGGCGGCCGGCGTGCGGTACCCGCTCGACCAGCCGTTCTTCGTGCTGGCGACGCAGAACCCGATCGAGATGGAGGGCACGTACCCGCTGCCCGAGGCCCAGCTCGACCGGTTCCTGTTCAACGTGGTGGTCGGCTACCTGCCCGAAGAGGACGAGGTGGCGGTGGTGCGGCAGACCACGTCGAAGAAGCCGCCGCCGATCGAGCCGCTGTTCGACGCCGCCGACGTGCTGCGGTTCCACGACGTGGTGAAGAAGGTGCCGGTGGCCGACGACCTGATCCGGTACGCGGTGCGGCTGGCGTCCGCCACCCGGCCGGGACAGCCGGGCACGCCCGAGTTCGTCACCCAGTGGGTGAGCTGGGGGGCCGGCCTGCGGGCGGCGCAGTCGCTCGTGCTGGGGGCGAAGGCGCGGGCGCTGCTGGAGGGGCGGGCGCACGTGTCGCCGGCCGACATCCGCGCTCTCGTTCACCCGACCCTGCGGCACCGCGTGCTGCTCGGCTACCGGGCGGCCGCCGACGGGGTGACGGTCGATGCCGTCATTGACCGATTGCTTGAGCACGTCAAGGAGGCGCCCCGCTGATGCCTCCACCACCCCCTCCGCGCCGAACCAGTGGTGAAGCGCCCGGTCAGGCTCCGGGGTTCATCGACCCGGCCGCCCTGTCGCGGGTGAAGAGCCTCCAACTCCGCGCCCGTTTGGTGGTGGAAGGGTTCGACAAGGGCATCCACCGCAGCCCGTACCACGGGTTCTCGGCCGAGTTCAGCGAGTACCGCCAGTACACCCCCGGCGACGACCCCCGCTACCTGGACTGGCGGCTGTTCGCCCGCTCGGACCGGTATTACATCAAGAAGTTCGAGGACGAAACCAACCTCCGCTGCCACCTGATCGTGGACGGCAGCCGGTCGATGGGATACGGGTCGGCCGGCATTTCGAAGTGGGACTACGCCCGCACCGCCGCCGCCACCGTCGCGTATTTCCTGTCCCGCCAACGGGATGCGGTCGGGCTGGTGACGTTCGAGGACCGCGTTGTCGAGTACATCCCGCCGCGGGCGCGACCGGGGCACCTGGCCCATTTAATGGCGGCACTCCAGCGGGAACCGGCGGGGAAAGCGACCGACCTGGCTGGCCCGCTGGATGAGGTCGGCGCTGCCACCCCCCGGCGTGGGCTGTTCGTGTTGTTCTCCGATCTGCTCGTGCAACCCGACGCGGTGCGATCGTCCGTCGGCAACCTGCGGGCCGCCGGGCACGACGTGATCGTGTTTCAAGTCCTCGACCCGCAAGAGGTTGAGTTCGATTTCGACACCCCGGCCATGTTCCGGGATGCGGAATCGGGCAAGGAACTGTTCATCGATCCGCGGACGGCGGCGAGCGAGTACCGCCGGCGGTTCACGACCCACGCCGCGGCTGTGCGACAGGCGTGCGTCGGCGCCGGGGCCGATTTCGAGCAGATGACGACGAGCCGCCCACTGGAACTCGTGCTGTACGATCTACTTACGATCCGGTCGAAGCGGGGGCGGGTGCCGGGCCGCAACGCCGGGGCGGGAGGGGCGCGATGAGCTTCCTCGCCCCGCTGTACGCGCTCGGGCTGCTGGCCGTGGCCGGCCCGATCCTGTTCCACCTGATCCGCCGTCGGCCGAAGGGCGAGGTGCCGTTCAGCTCGCTCATGTTCCTGTCCCCGTCGCCCCCGCCGCCGGCCCGCAAGCGGCGGGTCGACCAACTGCTGCTGTTACTCCTTCGCTCGGCAGCACTTGTGCTGCTCGGGGTGGCGTTCATGCGGCCGTTCCTGCGGCAGGATGCGACGGCCGAGGCGGGGGAAGCCGGGCAGCGGGTGGTGATCCTGATCGACACCAGCGCGAGCATGAAGCGGGGAGACCTGTGGAAACAGGCGGTGGCGAAGGCCGACGCGGCGCTGGCCGAGTGCGGGCCGACCGATCGTGTGGCTGTGTTCGCCTTCGACCGCACCGTGCGGCCGGTGTTCGGGTTCGCCGAGTCGGATCAACTGGAGCCGGCGCAACGGCTTGCCGTCGCTCGGGATCGGGTGAAACAACTGACCCCGACGTGGAACGGTACGGAACTCGGGCAGGCACTGATCGACGCAGTCGGGGTGATCCTGGAGACCGACGCCAAAGGCAGCCGGGCCGGTCGTGTGGTGCTCGTCAGCGACCTCCAGCAAGGCGCGAAACTCTCGCCGCTGACCGGGTTCGAGTGGCCGGCCGAGGTCGGGCTGGACCTGCGGGTTGTGGCGGACGACCGCGGCAACGCCGGGCTGGATCTGCTGGTCGATCGGTCGGATTCCGAGCGGCCGGGCGAACCGGGTCACTTACGGGTGCGGGTGACGAACGACGCCAACTCCCGGACCGAGAAGTTCCTGCTGGCGTGGGCCGGCACAACCGGCGCAGACATCGAGGCTTACGTCCCGCCGGGCGAGAGCCGGGTGGTGAAGGTGGCCCGCCCGCCGGTCGGCTCAACGCCTTTCCTGCGTCTCCGCGGCGACGACCACGATTTCGATAACGCCCTGTACCTCGCCCCGATTCTGCGGGAGGAACTGACCGTCGTGTTCCTCGGCGCCGACATGGCGGACGACGCGACCGGGTTGCGGTACTTCCTCGACCGGGCGTGGGCGGAGACGCCGGAGCGAAAGGTGACGGTGATCGGCCGCAAGCCGGACGAACAACTTGCCTGGGAAGAGATTAAGTCGGCCCCGCTGGTGGTATTGGCCGGCGAGCCGTCCGCCGAAAACACACGCACCCTGGACCGGTACGCGAAAGCCGGCGGCACGGTGTTGGTCGTGTTGACTCCGTCGCCGGCGGTCGAGGAGGCGAAGGTGGCACGGTATGCGATGTTACAGGACATCGCCTTCGACCACCCGCTGTTCGCCCCGCTGTCCGGTCCGCAGTACGGCGACTTCACCAAGGTGCAGTTCTGGAAACACCGGCGGATCAAGGACTTGCAGCCGGGCGGTCGCGTGCTGGCCCGGTACGACGACGGCGACCCGGCAGTGGTGGAAACGCCGATCGGGGCCGGGCGGCAGATCGTGTTCGCCTCCGGCTGGCAGCCGAGCGACAGTCAGTTGGCCCGGTCGTCCAAGTTCGTCCCCCTGATGACTGCCCTGCTCGAACTGCGGGGCGGCCGACGGGTTGCGGCGACGAACTACCGCATCGGCGACCGCGTGCCGGTGGCGGCTGGCACGACCGCCGTTCGCAAACCGGACGGTAGTTCGGTCGCCCTCGACCGCACCGCGACCACGTTCGACGGCACCGACCAGCCCGGCGTGTACACCGCCGACACCCAGACTGGCCCGAAACCGTTCGCCGTGAACCTCGATCCGAGCGAAAGTTTGACCACCCAGTTGCCGCCTGAAACACTGGAACAGTACGGGGTTAAACTGGCGAAGCGGGAGAGCGACGAGCAGCGGCGGGAGGCCGAGCGGCAGCAGCGGACCGCGGAGTTGGAGCGGAGTCAGTCGATCTGGCGGTGGCTGGTGCTGGCGGCCGTGTTTGTGCTGCTCGTCGAGACCGGACTGGCCGGGTGGCGAACGTGGTCCCAACCGAAGAGCGGGAGCGCCCCATGAACGCGAGCGTTGAACTGCGACAGACTCTGGACCGCGTGGGCGGGCGGGTCCGCCGATTGCGGCTGTGGGGCGGGCTGGCCGTGTGCTGGGCCGCGTGCGCGCTGGTCGGTATCGTGGCTGTCGTATCCCGGACCGAATCGGTTGCCCCGCGAGACATTGCGCTGCTGCTCGCGGCGGTCGCCGTCGCCGTCGGCGTGACGTGGTGGCTGATCGTCGGCCGCATGGCCCGCGACCCGCGGTGGCTCGCCCGCCGCGTCGAAGCGAAGAACCCGGACTTGTCCGCGGCGCTGCTGGCGGCGGTGGAACAGGAGCCGACACCCGACGGCCGGCTCGGGTTCCTGCAATCCTCGGTCATCGAATCTGCCCTCGCCCACAGCCGCACGCACGACTGGGACCAGGCCGTCCCGCGGTCACGGCTGAATGCGATACGAGCGGTACACTGGCTGGCCTTCGCCGGTCTCGTATGTGCCATTTTCCTGCTGGATTTTCTCGGGTTTCTGAAAACTGAAATGGGCAATCCGCGAGCCTACACGAACGCGGCTGCTGCATCCGGCCTCGCTGTCGAGGTCGAGCCGGGGAACGCCGAGATTGAACGCGGCACGTCGCTCGTGGTCATCGCCAAGTTCCCCGCCGCCGTCCCGCCCGAAGCCACGCTGGTGGTCGAAGGGGCGAACGCCAAGCCGATGGCCCGCAACCTGGACGACCCGGCGTTCGCCGGGCACGTGCCGGCGGTCGATGCACCATTGTCGTACCACGTTGAGTTCCCCGGCGGGCGGAGCGACACGTTCCGCGTAACCGTCTACGAGCATCCGGAGTTGCGGCGGGTGAACTCCCGGCTGGTGTTCCCAACGTACACCGGCCTGGACCCGAAGGACGTGCAGGACGTGCGGCACATCTCCGCCGTCGAGGGCACCGAAATCACCCTGCTGTGCCAGATGAACAAGGCGGTGGCGGCGGCCGTGTTGCTCGACGAGAAGAAGCGGGAGTTGCCGCTGGTGCTGCACGACGCCGAACAGCACGTCTACCGGACCACGCTGAAACCGGCGGAATCCCAGCGGTATCAGGTGAAACTGACCGACGCCGACGGCCGCGCCAACAAACTGCCGGCCGACATCTCCGTCCGCGTCACCCGCAACCTGCCGCCGGTGGTGACGGTGCCGCGGCCGGGGCGTGACAGCCGGGTGTCACCGATCGAAGAGTTGCCGCTGAAGGCGGAGGTGAAGGACGACTTCGGGCTGGTGCGGTACGGGGTGAGCGTGTCGGCCTTCGGGCAACCGCCGACGGAAGTCGTTCTGGGCGAACCGGTTCAGCCGAACGTGAAGAAAGCCCAGCCGGAGCACCTGATCGACTTCGAGGCGCTGAAAGCCCAGCCGGATCAGATGGTGGCGTACTACTTCTGGGCCGAGGACATCGGGCCGGACGGGAAGCGGCGGCGGACTTCCGGGGACATGTACTTCGCCGAGGTGCGGCATTTCGAGGAGATCTTCCGCCAGGGCGAGCAGCAGACCCGCGAGCAGCAGGAGCGTCAGCAACAGCAGCAACAGGGCATGGGCGGGAACGCGGAGCAGGCGGACCAACTGGCCGAGCTGCAGAAGCAGATCGTGAACGCGACGTGGCGGCTGATCCGCCGCGAGACGGGCTCCACCCCGACGGACCAGTTCGCCGACGACGTGAAGCTGGTCCGCGAGTCGCAACAAGCCCTCATCGAGAAGGCCGAGGCGCTCGGCGAAAAAATCCAGAACCCGGCGTCGGCCGAGCACTTGCGGCAAGCCATCCAGTTCATGACGACCGCGGAGAAGCAACTGGCCGAGGGCACGGTGCCGGGGCTGCCGGCGGCGCTGGCGTCCGAACAGGCGGCGTACCAGGCACTTCTGAAACTTCGTGCCCGCGAGTTCGAGGTGACGCGGCAGAACTCCCGCCAGCGACAGCAGGGCAACCGCGGGGCGAACAGCCGCAGCCCGTCGCAGCGGCAGTTGAACCAGCTCGACCTGACCGACGAGCAGAACCGGTACGAAACCCAGTCCGCCGCCCGCGCCCAGCAAGAGCGGCAGGCCCAGCGGGACCGCGAGCAGCGGGAGAACCAGGACCTGGCCGACCGGCTGAAGGAACTTGCCCGGCGGCAGAACGACCTGACCGACCGGGTGAAGGAACTTCAATCCGCCCTCGAACAGGCGAAGGACGAGAAGCGGAAGGAGGAGCTTCAGCAGCAGTTG